>CAMFJO010000076.1 GCA_945956945.1 uncultured Legionellales bacterium
CCATGCTGGCTAAATTAGTCGCGGAACCATTTAATCGCGATGAGTGGATTTTTGAAATGAAATGGGATGGTTATCGCGCTATTGCTGAAATTGAAAATAAAAAAATAAAACTTTATTCTCGTAATAACTTAAACTTTAAGGAGCGCTACCCTCTCATCATTGAAAGCTTAAAATCTCTTGCTGTTCATGACTGCATTCTGGATGGTGAGATTATCGCACTCAAAAATGGAAAGCCAAGTTTTCATGCCCTACAACAATATCGAGAAAAACCAGTACCTTTACAATATGCTCTGTTTGATATTCTCTATCTAGATGGAGAAGATTTGCGTCATTTACCGCTTAGAGCGCGTAAAGACAAATTGAGGCAATTATTAAAGGAAATAGACGAAAATAGCCCTCTCTTATACAGTGAACATGTCGATAAAGAAGGAATAGAATTCTTCAAAAAAATAAAAAAAGCCGATATGGAAGGCATTCTTGCCAAAGATGCAACCAGCGCTTATTTAACAGGTTTAAGGAGCGATTCTTGGTTAAAAATAAAGGCAATTCGGGAGCAAGAGGCTATTATTGTAGGATTTACAGAACCACGTAATAGCAGAAAATATATGGGATCGCTCGTTTTGGGGGCTTATGTTGACGATGAGCTTCGCTATATTGGTCATTCTGGTGGAGGATTTAGCGACAAAGAATTGGCAGATATTTCGAAAAAATTAAAAAAAATCATCTCCGCGATACCGACAATAAAAGAAAAAATAAAAATAAACTCGCCCATCACTTGGGTAAAACCCATCTATGTCTGCCAGATAAAATTCACGGAATGGACATCCGATGGTCGCATGCGCCACCCCGTTTTCGTCGGAATGCGGGAAGATAAAAAGCCACAAGAAGTTACGCATGAAATACCCGAGAAATTACTTCCAAAAACAAAAGAAATAAAAAAATCTAAAAACACATCTTCAAAGCCTGTTAAAACACATACCGATAAAATTTTTTGGCCGGATGAAGGTTTCACGAAAGGCGACGTATTAGCTTATTATGATAGGATGGCTTCCCTTATTTTACCTTATCAAAAAGATCGTCCTCAAAACCTTTTGCGTCACCCTAAGGGCATAATGGGTAAATCTTTTTTTCAAAAGGATATTAGCTTTGAAACACCCGAATTTGTGGAATTAAAAAAAATATGGTCTGAAAGCAATAATTCATATCTTCGATATCTGCTTTGCCAAAATAAGGACACCCTGCTCTATATGGCCAATTTAGGATGCATTGAGCTAAACCCTTGGAATTCGCGTATAGCCCATCTGGATAAGCCCGATTACATGATTATAGACTTAGATCCTTCCGCTGAAAATTCTTTTGATGAGCTGATTAGGGTTGCTCAAGAAGTACATAGAATATTGAATTTACTGTGCGAAGAACATTATATAAAAACTTCTGGAAAAACAGGCCTTCATATTTGTATTCCTACGGGAGCAAAATACACTTATGATGAATTAAAACCCCTATCCCACATGATAGCAAAACTAGTTCATCAACAATTACCCGAAATAACTTCCATAGAACGCAGCCCTTCTAAACGTAAAGGTTTAGTTTATTTGGATTATCTTCAAAACCGTCGTGGACAGACTCTCGCCAGCGTTTATTCTCTGCGCCCCTATCCCAAGGCTACCGTTTCTACCCCTCTAGAATGGAAAGAAGTAAAAAAAGGTTTAAATCCGGCTGATTTCAATATTAAAACCATTGAAAAAAGGCTTGATAAAAAAGGAGACCTGTGGAAACCGATGCTTTCGCACGCAATCGATCTAAAAGATTCTTTGCGCTGTCTGGAAGAACATTTTTACTTCTAGAGACAGTTTCCTCGGGATAGATCTATTGTATAAACGAGGTAAAATTCTATGAACATAAAACATATTGCACAAAAATTGGGTAAGAGCTTACAAGACAAAAAAATGCGCTTGGTTACGGCCGAATCTTGTACTGGGGGCTGGGTTGCAAAAGTGATTACCTCTCTTCCCACAAGCTCCTGCTGTTTAGATCGGGGATTCGTAACTTATAGTGAAGACTCCAAGCACGAAATGCTAGGGGTCGATTCCCATTGCATAGAAAAATACGGTGCTGTCAGCGAAGTGGTTGCGCGGCAAATGGCTGAAGGGGCTTTAGATAAGAGCCATGCGCAAGTAAGCCTCGCAATTACCGGCGTGGCAGGACCTACAAAAGATAACAGCGGCAAACCTATTGGCACAATATGGTTTGCCTGGGCACAAATCAATGAACCGACCCTCGCGGAATGTTTATGGCTGAGCGGCAGCCGGAATAAAATATGCAAAAAATCCGTCCAACATAGTTTAAAAAAACTTTTGGAAATACTAGAAAAATACCCCTAGGATCTTCTCATTTATTTAAGATCTTTTCCTTCTTTAGAGCGGAGATATTTTTCTCCCATATCCTTTAATTGATCTTTATCCAAGATACGTTTTGCTTGAGGGAAAAGCTCTTGCTCTTCTTCTTTGACATGGTGTTTTATTATTTCTTGTAACACGGTCACCTTAGCCTTCCATAATTCATCTTTAATAGACATTTTTCTTATATCCGCAAGCAAAATTTTAATCATATCATGCTCTACATAAGATTCTAAAACGAGATCCTTGGTTTTAGCCGTTTTCCTAACGGCTGGGTAAAAAACTTTTTCTTCAAATCTCGCATGTAAGTTAAGTGCTTCGTAAATCTTGGAAAAAATAGATTCCTTACTCTGAGCAGTTTCGCTCTTAAGCAATTTTTTCAACAGAGCAGCCACTTCTTTATGATCAGCTTTTAAGATGGTGATGATATTCATATCCACTCCTTTAGAAAGATAAAAATTGAGTATAGCCTTTTTTAAAAAAGTTACCACTTTTTCAAAAAATATCATTCCCCCTGCTAACTTTATTTATAAAGAAATAAAACCAATCCGGAACGGAAATAGGCTGAGAACTATCAACCTCTATTATTTTATCAGGATGGTCAAATGCACTTTAAATTGTTCATTGGGTAAATTTTAAAGATTACAAAGTGTTTTAATGTAGATTTATTCATTGCGAAAAAACGATGAAATAACTACACCCTTCGTCTTTCAATCTGCAACTTTGTTGCAGGCTTGCCTCGCTGCTCATGTACGTCTGTGGTAACGAAACTGCTCAGCTTCGCCTGCGTCACGTTGCAAATTGAAATATTTTGAGTGTATATCCCCTCCTTCGGTTGAAAAAATTTTAAAGAGAAAGCGCCATCATCGCCATCATTTCAATAGCGCTTTCTGCATAATAGACGCCATGCGTGACACGTGCCAAGGCCTGTGCTTCATTGTCGGTTGTTAACACGCCAAAAATAACAGGTAAATGTTCATCTAAGGAAACACGCAAGCATCCGGCATTGACTTGCTGACAAACATACTCATAATGTGGCGTATCGCCGCGTATCACGGCACCTAGAGTAATAATGGCTTGAAATCGCTTGCTTCTCGCCTGTTTTTGCGCCGCCAAAGGAATTTCTATCGCCCCTGGAACTTGAATTAAGGTAATTTGTGGCTCAGTGATGTCTAAAGCTAGTAACCGATCCATCGTACTTTGTAAGAGGGGTTCAGTTATGTGATCGTTAAACCGGCTACACACCATCGCGATGCGAATATATTTAGCTTGTTCGTTTAAAAAAGACAATGCACACTCTGTTAAATTATTCACGCATAAAGTTGACATCTTTTCTTCCTTTTTTACTATAAAATTGATACATTATCGCCTAACCAATGGTTCATTTTTCGCTGTTTAGTCTCTAAATACCCCTGGTTATATCTATTTGCTGCTATCTCTCAAGGGACTCGTTCAACAATGTGTTCGGACCAATGGGCTTTTAATGCCGCTATTTTTTGAGGGTTATTTGTCAATAACTGAATAGCACGCACCCCCAGTTGTTTCAAAATAGCCACCGCCATATCATAACTGCGGGTATCATTCGGAAAACCCAAAGCATGATTGGCTTCTACCGTATCCAAACCTTTCTCCTGCAAGGCATAACTGCGAATCTTGTTCATCAAGCCTATACCCCGCCCTTCTTGACGCAAATAAATAAAGATACCCGACTCACTTTGCGCCAATTGCGCTAAAGATTGCTCTAATTGCGATCCGCAGTCACAGCGTAAGGAAGCAAAAACATCTCCTGTCAAACATTCGGAGTGTATACGCACCAAGGACTTGTTAAAATTTTTACCCCTGGTTAAAACGATAGCCTCCTCGCCGCTCAAGGTATTGCTGTAAACGGCCATATTAAATAAACCATAACGAGTAGGCAGTTGACATTGCGCGCTTCTATTTAAAGCCAGGTATATTTGCTGTTGGCGATAGGTGACCAAATCATTGATCGAAATTAAGGGTAACTGCCATTCTTCAGCAAATGCTTTTAACTGAGGATAGCGCATCATACTACCATCACTCGCCATAATCTCACAAATAACGCCTGCTGGTATCAAACCCGCCAAGCGGGTCAAGTCAACCGCCGCTTCGGTATGGCCACGCCGCTCTAACACACCCTTGTCTACAGCACGTAAGGGAAAAATATGGCCTGGCCTATTGAGATCAGAGGAAACCGCTGCGGGATCACAAGCGGTTAAAATCGTTTTAGCTCTATCGGCAGCGGAAATCCCGGTGCTAATCCCTTGTGCCGCATCAATGCTGACGGTAAATGCCGTGCGTTGTTGTTCATTATTGTTTTTGGCATCAACCATTAAAGGCAATTCTAAGCGATCCAATTGCTGTCCCGTCAACGCTAAACAGATCAGGCCACACCCGTGTCGTGCCATGAAATGAATGGTCTCCGCTGTAATGAGTGAAGCGGCTGCGATTAAATCACCTTCGTTTTCGCGGCTTTCGTCGTCTATTACAACGATCATTTTACCGGCACGCAATTGCGCTAAAGCATGTTCTATCTTATTCATAATAGGCCGCCTTCTTGACATATTTTGCCAAGATATCAAATTCCACATTCACCTTATCCCCTTTATGATAATTTCCAGCAATCGTGATAGCCTGGGTATGTGGGATAAAGCTAATGCTAAAAGCATCTGCATAGACAGCGGCAATGGTTAAACTCATACCATCCAAGGCAATTTGCCCTTTAGACACGACATAGGGTAAGTGATTTTTCTCTAAAGAAAATAGGAGGGTACGCGCTACCCCATCTGTCTCCACACCTAAAATAGTAGCCGTAGTATCCACATGGCCTAAAACAAAATGGCCACCTAGACGGCCATTCGCCAATAGTGCGCGTTCTAAATTTATTTTTTGTCCTGCACGCAACGCAGCTAAAGTGGTGACACGCAAAGTTTCTGGAACGATTTGCACATAAGCTGTCGTATTTTCAACATGCGTTAAGGTAAGACATACGC
>CAMFJO010000077.1 GCA_945956945.1 uncultured Legionellales bacterium
GCCGCCATCCACAGCCAAACGAACTTTATTTAAATGGTGTTTATCCAACCAACGTCGCGCTTCTTTGATTTTATCCAAAGCGCTCGGAATAAAATTTTGTCCACCAAAACCCGGGTTAACCGACATCATCAAAATAATATCGATTTTATCCGCTACATAGTCTAAATAATTCAGCGGCGTCGCTGGATTAAAAGCTAAACCGGCCAATAAACCTTGGGAACGGATTAAGTCTAAGCTGCGATCGATGTGACGACTTGCTTCTGGGTGGAATACGATACTACTCGCACCCGCTTTGGCGAAAGTCATCGTTAAACTATCCACATCTTCTACCATTAGATGGACATCTATCGGTGCGGTAATCCCTTCTCCTCGCAAGGCTTCACACACAACAGGTCCTACGGTTAAATTAGGAACATAATGATTGTCCATCACATCGAAATGAATACAATCGGCGCCAGCTGCCAGCACCTTACGAACTTCTTCTCCCAAGCGCGCAAAATTAGCAGATAAAATGGAAGGGGCGATTAAATAATTCATAGTTTATCCTTGAGCTTAGATTCAATTGCATCAAATAAAACACCACTAATATTTAAAGAAAAGGCTTCGTCTAATTCACGAATACACGTGGGGCTGGTGATATTAATCTCTGTCACATGCTCACCAATCACATCCAGTCCTGCTAATAAGATACCGCGTTGTTTTAGAACCTTACCAATAGATTGTGCCAGTTTACGGTCGTGTGCCGATAAGGGCTGTCCCACACCATGACCGCCACTGGCCAAATTGGCGCGTGTTTCACCTTCTTTGGCGATACGCGCTAACACATAATCGATAGGTTCGCCATTGATCACCAGAATACGTTTATCCCCTTCACGAATTTCTTTTAAATAACGTTGCGCCATCACCAGGCGCTGACCATAGTGCGTCATGGTTTCTATTACTACACCCACATTGGGATCCTGCGGCCTTAATCTAAATACCGAAGCCCCGCCCATGCCATCCAATGGTTTTAGGACGATGTCCTGATGCTGCATCAAAAAATCCCTGAGTTTATCAGGATTAGCGCTGACTAGCGTCGTAGGCGCGTATTGTGGAAATTCATTGATAAAGAATTTTTCATTGGCATCGCGCAGCGCTTGAGGTTTATTCACGACTAAAACACCGCTTTTTTCCGCAAGTTCTAACAAATACGTCACAAAAATATAGCGCATATTAAAGGGGGGATCCTGCCGCATCAAGATCACATCCAGGATTGATAGTTCAATTTCTTGCAAGGGTTGTAATCGATACCAGCTTTGTTCGTTTTTGAAAACTTCCAAGGGTGCAGCGCTGGCATAAACTTTGCCATCCATGCTGTACAAATTCTCTGGCGTTATATAAAATAAATCATAACCTCGCGCTGAGGCTTCCCATAATAGGGCTAAAGTACTGTCTTTCTTATAATGGATCTGCGCGATAGGATCCATCACTACCGCAAGTTTTCTACTCATAGAACATCCTTTAATTCATACGCACTAGCCAATAAGGCAATGCGTGCCAATACACTGTACGCATACAGCCGGCGGCTATCTGAATTTTTATCACTTAAGATAGGGTTATTACAAGGCCCTGAGAAGGGAATAGGCGTAAGATACATCCCCGGGCTATTGAGATTTTCATCGTTAGCGCGTCCTTCGTGCAATCGATAAAAACCACCAACCACACATTGCCCTAACATATACACTACCGGTTCGGCTATGGCCTGATTGTGCGGAACAACTTCATGACTGTACACCCCTTCTTGTACCAGTACGGAAGTAATCGGTTTACGGCCTTTACCCACCGACATACGGGTTCGTGCCTTGCGATTCATGGCACGAACATCGTCTACACTTTTAACTGTCATAATACCCATACCATAGGTGCCTGCGTCCGCCTTAACGATCACAAAAGGTGTATCTTTTATTTGGTATTCATCGTATTTTTCCTGGATGGCCGCCAATAAAAATTCCACATGATTCACCAGACAATCCTCACCCGCGCGCTCCATAAAATTAATGTCGCCGCAATTTCTAAATAAAGGATTGAATAACCAGGGATCGACTGACAATAATTTGGCAAAAGAATGGCACACTGTTTTATAATGTAAAAAATGCGCTGATTTTAAACGTGAATCCCAACCCAAAGCCAAAGGCGGGTAAATAGGTTGCCGGATATCTTTTAAAATCTCTGGTATCCCTTCAGACAAATCATTGTTTAAAATAACCGTGCACGGTTTGAAGTCCCCGATATGAACGCTGTTTTCTGTGCGCTCCAAAGGATACAAGGTAAATTCTCCCATCCCTTCTATCGTGATCACTTTTGACGTAGTAACCGTCGGATCAATAGAGGCTATTTTAACCTCAAAACCTGCTTTCGTTAAAATTGAGGATAGTACCCACAAACTGTGAAAATAATGCGTATTACGTGAATGGTTTTCGGGGATCAATACAATTTTTTCGCACTGTGGCATATAGCGTTGCCAATACTGTTGTACCGCCAAATGGGCTAAAGGAATTTGTGCGGGATGAATATTGTTAAATCCGGCGGGAAAGAGGTTCGTATCTATCACGGCCATTTTATAACCCGCATTGCGGATGTCAACGGAAGTGGTAAAGGGTACCTGATAATTGCACCATTGTTTTCTAAACCACGTTTCTATTTTAACCGTTTCCTCACTCAGCCTAAGCTCCAAGGCACTTAAAGGCGCATCGCCATTTTGCATTAGAATCGGTGGGTTTTGCATAATGATCTCAATACCTATACAACTCAGGTTTATAAGGCCCTTTTTTATTCAGTCCTAAATACGTCGCCTGTTCATCCCTTAACTCCGTCAAGTGTACGCCCAATTTAGCCAAATGCAAACGCGCTACCTGTTCATCGAGTAATTTTGGCAATACATACACTTTATTTTCATAATTTTTATGATGGTGGAATAATTCAATTTGAGCAATCACCTGGTTGGTAAATGACATCGACATCACAAAACTAGGGTGGCCTGTGCCACAGCCTAAATTGACCAATCGCCCTTCGGCCAACACGGTAATACGCTTGCCATCCGGGAATATCACGTGATCAACTTGTGGTTTGATATTCTCCCATTCATATTGACGCAATGAGGCGATGTCAATCTCAGAATCAAAATGACCAATGTTACACACGATAGCTTCATTTTTCATGCGCAGCAAATGTTCGTGGCGAATGACATGATAATTGCCCGTACAGGTTACAAAAATATCGCCTTTATCGGCTGCTTCGTCCATGGTCACCACTTCTAAGCCCGCCATAGCGGCTTGTAAGGCACAAATGGGATCAATTTCAGTGACCCACACGCGCGCGCCATAATTTCGCAAGGCTTGCGCACACCCTTTACCGACATCGCCATAGCCCAAAACTACCGCAATCTTACCGGCAATCATCACATCGGTAGCACGTTTAATGCCATCCACCAAGGACTCTCGACAGCCATATAAATTATCGAACTTGGATTTAGTCACCGAATCATTCACATTTAAGGCGGGCACTTTTAAAGTCCCATTCTTTTCCATTTCATATAAACGATGAACCCCTGTCGTCGTTTCCTCAGTGAGACCCAAAACATCTTTCAATAATTCAGGGTGTTCATTGTGTAAATAAAGTGTTAAATCGCCGCCATCATCCAGAATCATATTCGGCCTCCACGTGGGATCGCCTAAAACCGTCTGTTCTATACACCAATTGTATTCTTCTTCTGTTTCACCTTTCCAGGCAAAAACAGGGATGCCGCGTGCAGCGATAGCAGCAGCAGCGTGATCTTGGGTTGAAAAAATATTACAAGAAGACCAACGTACCGTCGCACCCAAATCTATCAAGGTTTCAATTAACACCGCGGTTTGAATCGTCATGTGCAGACAGCCTACGATACGCGCCCCTGCCAAAGGTTTTTGTCCGCGGTATTGCTCACGTAAGGCCATTAAGCCCGGCATTTCAGTTTCCGCAATTTGAATTTCCTTACGGCCCCAATCCGCCAGGGATATATCTGCTATTTTATAATTCATGACTATTTCCTCTATAATGATTCGTAACTACACACCCATACCGTACTCGTAGATGAGTGGGTAGTTACAATGATTCTTTTAATAGTTGCGCCTTATCCGTTTTTTCCCAGTTAAATTCCGCTTCATGACGACCAAAATGGCCATAGGCCGCTGTTTTAACATAAATAGGTTTCTTCAAATCCAGCATGCGTAGAATGCCCGCAGGCGTTAAATCAAAATGCCGTTCAATCAATTTAATAATAGCGTCATCATTTAGCTTAGCTGTACCAAAAGTATTGACCGAAATAGACGTAGGCTTTGCAACCCCTATGGCATAAGACACTTGAATTTCTATACGCGAAGCGATACCCGCCGCCACTAAATTTTTGGCGACGTAACGACAGGCATAGGCTGCAGAACGATCCACTTTACTGGGATCCTTACCAGAGAAACAACCACCCCCATGGCGAGCAAATCCACCATAGGTGTCCACAATAATTTTTCTACCGGTCAAACCGCAATCACCCAATGGACCACCGATCACAAAACGGCCTGTTGGGTTCACTAGGAAGCGGGTTTCGCGAGTCAACCATTTATCAGGAAAGGTCGGTTTAATGATTTCTTCAATCACCGCTTCGCGAATGTGCTCTTGACTGATATCAGGCGCATGTTGAGTAGAAACAACCACGGTGTCTACGCTCAGAGGTTTATCGTCTTCATATCTAAACGTCACCTGACTTTTCGCATCGGGTCGGAGCCAAGATAATGTTTTGTTTTTACGTAATTGCGCTTGACGTTGCATTAAGCGGTGCGCATAGGTAATAGGCGCTGGCATCAACACATCTGTTTCCGTGCAGGCATAGCCAAACATCAAGCCTTGATCACCAGCACCTTGTTCTTGTTCGGCAGATTTATCCACACCCATAGCGATATCAGCAGATTGCTTGCCTATAGCCGTTAACACGGAGCACGAATGACCATCGAAACCCAAATCAGAATGATCGTAACCAATTTCTATAATTTTCTTACGAACCAGATCTTCAATATCGATCCACGCAGAGGTCGTTATTTCACCCGCAACCAATACCATACCGGTTTTCACCAGCGATTCACAGGCAACGCGCGCCGCAGGATCTTGCATGAGAATGTGATCTAAGACCACATCTGAAATTTGGTCGGCAACTTTATCAGGATGCCCTTCGGATACGGATTCAGAGGTAAAAACAAATTGTTTTGTCATAATAATATTCTCTAACTATATTACTCAATAGGCTGGGAAGTGCTACTATACTCCTGTCTCTTATACACATCTGACGCTGCCGACGACTAGTCGAGTGGTGTT
>CAMFJO010000078.1 GCA_945956945.1 uncultured Legionellales bacterium
GGCATAGCCTCCCCAACCCTCATGATAAGCCAGATATTCTGCATAAGCATCGTTAAAAGAAATTCCCAGTTTACGTTGCGATTGATAACAGTACCAACCGACAAAATCAGAGGCATCGGCAAAATTATCGCGTTTAGCGCTCCAACGTCCTGTGCTTTTCTTATAATCGTTCCACGATCCATCCAGAACTTGAGCATAACTATAGGCCGTTGTCGGGCGTTTTCCTGGAAATATCCCGAGAATATACTTGCGAGGCGGTTTGGCATCCTTCTTGAAAGCAGATTCATGGTACATAATGGCCATTTGCGAACTCACCGGAACACCCCATTTTTCTTGAGTGGCTTTGGTGTCTTTATACCAATCCGGAAATTCTTCAAATATCGTGCACATATTATCGGGATGAGAAGGAACTCTGGCAGAACAAGCAGACAGTAATACCAGAATTGTCAGAAGCAGTAAGCGCTTTAGTACCTTTTCCATCATACTGATTTTGCTCCTAGAGACAATAACACTTACTCCACTGTCACTGATTTGGCCAAGTTACGCGGTTGATCGACATCCGTTCCTTTGATGACGGCTACATGGTAAGCCAACAATTGCATGGGGATCGTATACACAATCGGCGCAATGATGGGATGTACTTTGGGTAAATGAAATACCATAATCCCTTCTTCAGCTTTAAGGTGGCTACCCTCTTCAGCAAAGACATACAATTGCCCGCCCCGTGCTCGCACTTCATGCAGATTAGACGCCAATTTTTCAAACAGTTGATCGCCAGGTGCTATCGCAAAAACCGGCATGTTTTTATCGACAAGCGCTAAAGGCCCATGCTTCAATTCACCGGCTGCATAGGATTCCGCATGAATGTAAGAAATTTCTTTTAATTTTAAAGCACCTTCCATCGCGATGGGATAAGAGGCGCCACGCCCTAAAAAAAGCGCATGCTCCTTATCCGCAAGTCTGGGTGCAAATTGGGTGATCGCGGATTCTATTTTCAAAGTGTCTAACATTACTTTCGGTAAATGGAGAATGGCTTGAATAAGCTCTTGCTCCGTTTCTTTTTTCAAACCGCGTTTATGGGCCAAGACGATGGTTAATAGCAATAATGCTATCAATTGTGTTGTAAATGCTTTAGTGGATGCTACCCCCACTTCCACGCCAGCGCGTGTCATAAAAGCCAAATCGGCTGTTCGCACCATCGTACTCTCAGCCACATTACAAATAGCCAAAGTGGCTAAATAACCCAATTGCTTGGCTTGTGTTAAAGCGGCGAGTGTATCGGCTGTTTCGCCCGATTGTGAGATAACGATAAACAAAGTGTTAGGATAAATGGCTTTTTTTCTATAGCGAAATTCACTGGCTACTTCTACCTGACAAGAGATCCCTGCCCATTCTTCCAACCAATAACGCGCCACTAAGCCCGCGTGGTAACTGGTGCCGCATGCCACGATTTGAATATTTTGTACCTGCTCAAAAATAGAGGGCGCCTTTTCACCAAAAGCTTCAGCATATACTTGTTGGCTCGACAATCGACCTTCTAAAGTGGCACTAATCGCTTGAGGTTGTTCATAAATTTCTTTTAACATGAAATGCCGATAATGACCGCGCGATATGGCTTCAGCAGCAAGCTCAATAGTGCGAACCGGTCTATCGACTTTGTGACCATTGGCATCATAAATCGTGACGCCATTCAAAGTAATATCTGCAATATCACCATCTTCTAGAAAAATGAATTGTTTGACCACACCATTTAAGGCCATCGCATCAGAAGCGAGAAAATATTCGTTTTCTCCTAATCCTACGACCAAGGGACAACCATAACGCACACCGATTAAACGATGCGGTTCATGCACGGTGATAATGGCCAGAGCATAGGCGCCACTCAATTGTGGTACCACTTCGGTCACTGCGGCTAATAAATCACACCCCTGAGACAATTGTTGGTGTATCAAATGCACGGCTGTTTCAGAATCGGTTTCTGACTGTGGTTTATAACCCAAAGCAATAATTTTTTCACGCAAGGGAATGAAATTTTCAATAATACCATTGTGCACCAAGGCAACCTCATTGCCTGACATATGAGGGTGCGCATTCAATTCACTGGGCTTACCATGGGTCGCCCAACGGGTGTGTGCAATACCGGTAGTTCCGACAACAGGGTCGTGCAACAGCAAGGAAGCTAATTGTGATACTTTGCCTTCTGTACGAATACGATGTAAATGATCGTTCTCGACTACCGCTATTCCCGCAGAATCATAGCCCCTATACTCCAAACGCCTTAAACCCTCTAATAGCACAGGGGTTATATTACGTTTTGCAACGCCACCTACAATACCACACATTTAATGTTCTCCCTCTTTCTGGGGTCTTTCCCAATTCTCAATCACCATCTGTTGTTTTCGACATAAAGTCAATTGATTGGCCGGCGCATCTTTGGTAATAGTAGAGCCTGCGCCTATTGTCGCACCCTCACCTATCCTGACGGGCGCAACCAACTGTGTGTCTGAACCGATGAAAGCGCGATCGCCAATAATGGTTGGATGTTTATTGACACCGTCGTAATTGCAGGTAATCGTTCCTGCACCAATATTCACATCGGCACCGATAGTGGCATCTCCGATATAACTTAAATGATTTATTTTGGTGGAGATACCAACAGTAGATTTTTTAATTTCCACAAAATTACCGATACCCACTTGTGATTGCAATACCGTTCCCGGTCGTAAGCGGGCAAAAGGACCCACGGTACAATCATTGCTTAAGATACTCTCTTCTATCACACAGTTTTCTTTAATAATGACATCATTGCCCAAAGTAGAATTTCGTATGACGGTATTAGCACCGATGGTGACTCTATCGCCTAAGGTGATTTTTCCTTCTAAAATGACATTAGGCTCTATAACCACATCCATACCAAAAATCACTTCACCGCGCAAATCAAATCGATTGGGGTCGCGTAAAATCAAACCTTGCAGCATCAAGGCTTCTGCCTGACGTGTTTGGAAATAACGTTCTTGTTGGGCTAATTGTTTTTTATCATTAATGCCTTGTGCTTCCTGGGGATTGGCAAGACGCACTGTCGTGACCGCACAACCTTCTGCTAAAGCCAGGCGCGGCAGCTCTGTTAAATAGTATTCGCCTTGTGCATTGTCATTGGTTAAATGTTGCAGCCATTGGCTTATTTGTGTGGTAGGCGCGCAAACAATCCCTGTGAAGATCTCTTTAAGGTGCAATTGTTCTGGGGTTGCATCTTTTTCCTCAACGATACATAAAAACAAACCCTTGTCATCACGTACCACGCGCCCCAACCCGTGGGGATCGGCAAATTCACTGACTAATAAAGCAATACCATTCTTAGGGGTACTCTCTACAACACCTTTTAGGCTATCTCGAGAAATCAATGGGCCATCGGCAAACAAAATCAAGGTATTGCTATCATTCTGTAAATAAGGTACTGCTTGCAAAGCAGCATGGCCCGTACCCAATTGGGCTTCCTGCACCACCCATTGCACGGGTAAATGAGACAAACTTGCTTGCACAATATCGCGCTCATGGCCACAGATGACGATCACTTTTTGGGGTTCTAAACTTAAAGCGGTCTGAATGATACGTTCGAGTAAACTGACATTGCCGATGGTGTGTAAAACCTTGGGAATGGCTGATTTCATACGTTTCCCGAGGCCTGCAGCCAGGATAACGATGTTTAACTGTGTATTTGCCATATTTAATAGCCCTCAAGGAAATATAGTCACTGTATCTGAAAATGCGCCGTGAGAATGGTGCAAGACAAACTCGCAAACACACTTGTCCCCTGTGGGCCGTCATTGCGAGGCGCGAAGCGCCGTGGCAATCCAGGCGATCTTTATGGATTGCTTCGTCACTACGTTCCTCGCAATGACGGCCCACAGGGATTAGGAACCACCATGATTCTTCATACATGCCTATATTATCAACACTTCTAAATGCAAATGCTATATAGCCCCGCGATCTTTGAAATATCGTTTTCTATCACTATTTCTGACGTTTTAATCGCCTGATCACTTCTAAGCGCGCTGCTGCTTCAGCAAGCTCTGCCAATACTTCAGCATAATTGGCATCCGCTTTTTTATCTTTCAACAGCTGCTCTGCATGTCTTTTCGCTTCTAAGGCCAGATTTTCATCTAAATCAGCGGCTCTTTGCACCACATCAGCCAATACTGTTACCTTGAAAGGCTGAACTTCCGCAAAACCACCACTGACATAATAGATCTCTTGTTCCTCGCCATTGACAACCCGCACGGGACCCGGCTTTAAAGCGGTGAGCAATTGTGCATGACCAAAGGTAATACCCAATTCGCCTGATTCGCCGGGAATGGCGATCAGCTCGCCCTTACCCGAGAATAATTTAGCTTCTTGGCTAACAATGTCGACGTCTATGGTAAATGCCATGTATCCACCTAAACCTTAATTAAGTTGTTGCTTTTGCCTTGGCAATCGCTTCATCAATGGTACCCACCATATAAAAAGCTTGCTCGGGCAAATGATCGACATCACCATTGATGATCGCTTTAAAACCGCGAATGGTTTCTTTTAAAGGAACATACACGCCTGGTGAACCGGTAAATACTTCAGCGACGAAGAAAGGTTGTGATAAGAAACGTTGAATTTTACGCGCACGCATCACCACCAATTTGTCTTCCTCAGATAATTCATCCATCCCTAAAATAGCGATGATGTCTTTTAATTCCTTGAAACGTTGCAAGACGCTTTGTACGGCACGGGCAACATCATAGTGTTCTTGTCCCACGATCAAGGGATCCAATTGTCTACTGGTAGAATCCAAAGGATCAATGGCAGGATAAATACCCATTTCGGCAATTTGTCGGGACAACACGACGGTTGCATCCAAATGCGCAAAGGTTGTTGCTGGAGAAGGATCGGTTAAATCGTCTGCAGGCACATAAACCGCTTGAATGGACGTAATAGATCCTGTCTTCGTGGAAGTAATACGTTCTTGCAATACCCCCATTTCTTCGGCCAGCGTCGGTTGATAACCCACGGCAGAAGGCATACGACCCAACAAAGCAGATACCTCAGTACCAGCCAAGGTATAACGATAAATATTATCGATGAACAACAACACATCGCTGCCTTCATCGCGAAATTGTTCGGCAATGGTTAAGCCCGTTAAAGCCACACGTAAACGGTTTCCAGGAGGTTCATTCATCTGTCCATACACCAAAGCAACCTTATCCAATACCTGGGATTCTTTCATTTCCAGATAAAAGTCGTTACCTTCACGGGTACGTTCGCCCACACCCGCAAATACAGAATAACCACTGTGTTCGGTGGCAATATTACGAATTAATTCC
>CAMFJO010000079.1 GCA_945956945.1 uncultured Legionellales bacterium
GACTAGTCGTCGGCAGCGTCAGATGTGTATAAGAGACAGCTTGCTGCCTGGGTAAGAGCGTTACGCCATCGCTTAGGGCTAAATACCCCTTAGCCTGTTCGGTTTGTCCATCGATCAGCGCGCGGCCGGCGGCTTGAATTTGATAAGAAGCCTTTTCATTGGGATCTTGAGCAAGATTTGCTTTTTTCAAGTAGTCATTTACCGACTGCGTATAATAAGCAGGCACTCCGGGTTCGGACTTGGGAACAAAAAAAGCACAACTGCATAATGCCAAAAAAAGCACAAAAATAGGTAATTTCTTAAACACTATCACAACTCCGCACAGAATAACCTCATTGCGTGGCATTATGACATATTTAGCCCTGCAATACAAAAATAAACTGCAAAAAAAGATGGTTTTTTTATGTTTTTAGTTGTTTTTTCTCAACTGTCTATGGCATTTATCTTCTTCACATGTTAGACTGTTTTATCCATAGGGTTAGGCTTTCCTAACAATTTGGGTAATTCTAGTGGCCACGGATTAGGCGAATATACCTGCCTTTTTACGTGCCACTCAATATTTATTTAATAAAGATACAAGGAGAATGTCATGTCAAAAGGGCAATCGTTACAAGACCCTTTCTTAAATGCATTGCGTAAGGATAGAGTTCCCGTCTCTATCTATTTGGTGAATGGGATCAAGCTACAAGGGCAAATTGAAGCATTTGATCAATTTGTCGTATTGTTAAAAAACTCCATCAGTCAATTGGTCTACAAACATGCTATTTCGACGGTCGTACCCGCACGCCCTGTGCATTTAAATGGTAGTCAAACAGCAGCAACAACGACAGAAGCCACTCAAGAAGGGGATTATGAATAAAACTTCCTCGTTAAGGCACTGAAACGTATAAATATTTCGCTATCGTTCTTTTTTCTCTGTAGGCCGTCATTGGCACTTCGCGCCTTGCAATGACGGCCCATAGGAACAGCTGTGAGATCACATCAGCACTTTTCGATGAGCAGTTACAAAAAAGGTATTATTATTGTTGACAATTAAAACGAACCCTCTAGCACTATTGATCCACGTGAATTTTCATGATTCAGAAAAAAGCGAGGATTTAGAAGAATTTAAATTACTCACCCTTTCTAGTGGATTAACACCGCATCACATCATACAAGCCTCTCGCGCTATACCGACTGCCAAATATTTTATAGGTACTGGCAAATTAACCGAAATAAAAAACTTATTAAACCACGATCCGGTCTCAGTGGTATTGGTTAATCACAATCTTTCACCCGCACAAAGTAGAAATTTGGAACAAGTATTACAGTGTCGCGTCATCGATCGCACTGAGCTGATTTTAGATATCTTTGCACAAAGAGCGCGTACTTTCGAGGGCATGTTACAAGTAGAACTCGCCCAATTAAAACATCTATCCACTCGCTTGATCCGCGGCTGGACGCATTTGGAACGACAAAAAGGGGGTATCGGTTTAAGAGGTCCCGGCGAATCGCAATTGGAAACCGATAGACGTTTGATCCGAAAACGTATTGCAACTATTAACCAGCGTTTAGATAAGGTGGCTGAACAACGCAGCCAAAATAGACATTCGCGAAAAACCCACGGGATGCCCTGTATCGCTTTGGTGGGTTATACCAATGCCGGAAAATCCACCCTGTTTAATCGCTTGACTCGCAGCGATGCTTATGTGGCCGATCAACTGTTTGCCACTTTAGATCCGACGTCGCGTCGTTGTTATATTCCCGAATTAGGCAATGTGATTATGATAGACACAGTGGGATTTATTCGCCATCTGCCACCCGATTTGATTAAGGCTTTTAAAGCCACACTCGAAGAAACCTTACAAGCGGATTTATTATTGCATGTCATCGATAGGCACGATACTAAACGTCATGAGCACAAAGAAGAGGTTCTCTCTATTATTCATGAGTTGGGTGCAGGCGCCATTCCTATATTACAAGTTAATAATAAATTGGATTTATTACCCGATTTAGAACCCAGCACGCAATACGATGAGAATGGTAGGCCCATTAAAGTACAACTCTCTAGCCGCAGCGGTGCGGGCATCCCTTTATTGTATGCGGCACTTAAAGCACTCTTACCTAATTCTTCAGATAAAACTAACTAAAAATTGGCTCGTTATGAAATATTATTAGAGGAACTAAAATAAACCGTGTCACTTTCGCTGTCTTTTATCTTGCTCTGGGACTCTTATTCTGAGGTTGTTCTTCTGGCTGCTTTATTTCTTCTTGTGAAGGCACTGGTTCTGCACTTTGATGTACTGGTCGTGGTTCTCGTAAAGAGGCTGGCATATTTTGGGCTGAGGTAGCAGTCCAAAACTCTAACTTGCGTGGCCGTTTCAGTGCAGAGATTAATAAGACTCTTGAATCTTCTGCAACTGCCTGATTAATGGCCTCAATTTTTGTTGTGGAATTAAATCTGCCCGCAAGATTTGCGGCTGTATCGTCTGCATATTTTTTTTCATGCGGTGCTAGGGTTGAACTATAGCTCTCATAGGTAACAAGATGTTGGGTAATACCATAATAATCCTTTCTTCCCTCTTTATTGACTTCGCCTGCTCCAAAACCTAAACTAGAAATACTTTTTAACCCATCCCCTGTTAAGCCTTGCTTTATACTAGCGGCTTTCAAGCCTTCAACAAAGCTAAATAGAACAAATTTATTGCTATCTTTACTCACGGTAATAAGCCCGATGGGCGTGGCAGGAAGCTCGCTATTTTTTTTAGGCTTAATTGCTAATAAGAGCGTTTCTGTCTCCAAGTTACGATCATTTAATGCAACTTTTAAGGTTTCCTTTTCCCTATTAAAGGACATTTTACGTGCTAAAATAGTTTCTTCAGAACCACCGGGTATATAGAGATACATCTCAGCTTTTCCATCACAAAGGATTCTATCCACTTCTTCGGCGCTGGGGGCATTTCCTTTATAGTCAGAAACCTGATCGTATAAGGCTTTTTTATCAGGATCCGATAAAATTTCATAAGCTTCTGCTACCAATAAATTGGCGGTAGTATAGCTAAACTCTTCAAAGTGTCTATTGGGACTAAGGTCTCGTAATCTGCTATGATAGGCTGTGCTTAACTTCACCGGATTATTGGCGTCTTCTTTACTAATCAGTAGAATCTCATAATAGTTCTTGATAGCGAACTCACCGGCAGCCATTTCTATTACCTAATATTTAAACCTAATAGTAACTACAGTATAGTAGTCTGCTAACCATAAAATATTAAGAATTAATTAACACTGTGATTAGATGAGATAATAGCTTGTTTTTCTATACTTTTTTAAAAATCTCCTAAGCAATACTGCAAAATAGACAAGGATGCAATAGCCGCTGTTTCAGTGCGCAAAATACGCGGACCGAGGGTAATGGCTTTTAATTCAGCTGCCACAGCGGCTTGTTCTTCTTCACGGCTAAATCCACCCTCACAGCCAATGAACAAGGCCGTTGATCGCGATTTTGCCTTTAATATTTCCTTGCAAGATTCTGTGGCCCGCGGTGATAAAAAAAGGCGTTGTTCGGCTGAGATTTTTTGCAAAGCTTCACGAAAAGAAATAATCGGGTTTAATTGGGTTAAAATAGCCCGTCCTGATTGCTGCGTGGCGCTGATGATAATTTTTTGCCAATGTTGCTCTTTCTGATGAAATTGGTCGCTGCTTTGTTTTATATTGGAAAAATCGCTGATAACCGGGGTTATTTCGCTCACCCCCAGTTCCACTGCTTTTTGTAGGGTTAAGTCCATGTGATCTTTTCTAGAGATGGCTTGCACCAAATGCAAAGCCAAAGGGGATTCATTGCGCACATCATATTGCTGCTCTAATTCTATTACAGCGCTTTTCTTATGAAGGTGTTTTAATATCCCTTTGAATTCACCCCCATTGCCATTAAAAATAATCACTTCTGCACCTAATTTAAGGCGCAAAACATGTACCATATGGTGCGTCGCTGCTTCATCTAAGACACACTCTCCTAAGGACAAAGGTTTATTTTGATAAAATCGGGGAATTGACATACGGCACCTGTATTTTATTAAAGAAATGCGTTATCATAGCAATTATGATGGAATCAGCTCAAGTTACAATCTGGCCACCCCTGTACACCATAAAAAAAAGCACGCGCTCCAAACAGGTGCGGCTTAGCATACATCCGCAAACTGGCTTAACCATTCATTTACCCCATTCTTTGAGGCGGCCCATTGACATAGATGCCTTGTTACTAGAAAAAAAATCGTGGATCTTAAAACACCTTCATTTATTGGAACAAACGCTCCCGAGAGAAGAAACGCTTTTGCCAACAACCTTATCTTTAGAGGCTATCGGGGAAACCTGGCAGATAGAGTATAAACCCAATTGCGCCAAACCTACCTTATTTGCTGCCGCGGGTTATAGGCTCGTCATTATGGATAAAGAGATACAGATTGATCGCACGCTTCGTTTATTGCATGCCTGGCTCAAAAAGAAAGGCGAAACACATCTAGTTCCCTGGTTAACACAATTAAGTCTGCAGCATCAACTTCTCTTTAACAAGGTGCAAATTCGCCATCAAAAAACACTGTGGGGAAGCTGTTCTTCAAGGCAAAATATACAATTAAATTATAAACTCCTTTTTCTACCCCCTCATTTGGCCGAACACATTTTATTGCATGAATTAAGTCATCTCAAACATTTAAATCACAGCCGTTCTTTTTGGCGTTTACTGACCAGTTTAGATCCGCATTGTCATCAGCATAATAGCGCATTGAAAACCATAGAGACGGAATTACCCGCATGGTTGTATGCTTAAATGATAGGATAGCACCGGAATATTATCTGAGCCCTATAGGGCGTCATATTAACAAGAATCAGATAGATTTCTTTAGCGGCTACTACCAGCTCGTTACTAATAATACAGCTGCTAAACCGAGCATACCCCATGTAGCTTGTTCTACTGTAAATAAATCTACCCCTTTTAATAATCCCAAACTGATCAAACCAGCGATTAAAAGACCAACACCCAGCCCTCTACGTAAACTGGATGGGTTTCTAGCCACTACTTTTTCCTCTTTTTCTATGCTATTTTTCTTTTCATCCTGAATTAATTTTAAGGTTTGTTGTAAAGTGACTGGCAGTTCTGGTAATACCTTGACCCATATCGGCAAAGCTTCTTTTAGACGTCTTAAGCTCGCTTTTACACCCACTTGCCGACGCATCCATTTTTCCAAGAAAGGGTGTGCCGTAGCCCATAGATCCAAATCTGGATACAATTGTCGCCCTAGTCCTTCTATATGAAATAAGGTTTTTTGCAATAATAATAATTGCGGCTGAATTTCCATGTGAAATCGCCGACC
>CAMFJO010000080.1 GCA_945956945.1 uncultured Legionellales bacterium
ATCTACAACAGTTGCAGTTAAGTTATCGTCCTCCCTTTGCTTGGGAGAAGCTTATTACTTTTTTTAAAGAACGCGCACTAGCAGAAATGGAACTCGTTGAAGGGCTATCGTATCAACGCTTAGTGACTTATGGTGAAGCACAAGGTTGGTTCAAAGCAACTTTAGTAGAAAACAATAAAATACACATTCATTTTAAATTCAATAAGGCCGTTAATATTCTCGATTTTGTTGCTAGAATCAAAAAAATATTTGATTTAGATGCTGACCCTATGGCGATTGAAAAAGATTTAAAAGAAGATGATAAGCTTCTTCCTTTTTTAGCGCAATTCGAAGGAATTAGAATTCCTGGCTGTTGGGATGGATTTGAACTGGCAGTGCGCGCCATTGTGGGGCAGAAAATTAGTGTTAAGGCAGCGCGTACAGTTTTAAGCAGAATGGTGGAGCTGTATGGAGAGCAACACAATTTGGATGATACGTTACCCTTAACGCGATTTTTTCCTACCCCAAAAACAATTTTATCGGCTGATTTATCGAAGATAGGTTTAACCGCAGCAAAGATAGATTCTATCAAAGCTTTGGCCGAGGCGATGTTATCTCAACAACTAATCTTAGATGGAACAGCAGATGAACAACAAACGCGACAACAGTTATTATCTATAAAAGGTATAGGTCCTTGGACTGTAGAATATATTGCCATGCGGGCGCTTAAAAATCCGGATGCTTTTCCGGAGATGGACTTGGAAATTCAAAAAAAAATAAAGCGATTTAATTTATATCCTAAAAAGTGGTTGCCTTGGCGTGCTTATGCGGCTATATTGTTGTTCAATATAACATTGGAGTAAGATCAATGAAGATTAAATCTACCCTACAACTTTTACCAGAGGATGCAACTTACGATCGTATGAACTCGCCAGTAGGAGAGTTGCTTATCGTTGCTTCTTCAAAGGGATTACATGCCGTTCTATGGGACGTCATTTTGGATCACCCTATTGTCGCAGAGGCTATTCGTTTATTAAAACAAGTTAAAAATACTGTCATTATTAGTGAAGCAAAAAAACAATTAATAGAGTACTTTGCAGGAAAAAGAAAAATATTTGATTTGCCTTTGTCTCCGCAAGGAACACCATTTCAGATACAGGCTTGGCAACAGCTCTCAGCAATACCTTATGCCGAAACCATCAGTTATGGGGAGCAGGCGAAACGATTAGGGGATAAAAATAAATCGCGTGCTGTCGGTATGGCCAACGGTTGTAACCCTATTTCAATTATTATCCCGTGCCATCGCGTTATCGGTAGTAATGGTAAATTGGTGGGTTTTGCTGGCGGCTTAGATAAAAAATCTTACCTGTTGAATTTAGAAAAGACAAATAGTGGGAGAACATAGGTATTTATGAAAAAAATGACATTTATCGCTGAATCCCGGTTAGAAGGGCATCCAAAAGACAATCCCTATTGGGTGGAAATGGGGGATGGTTATTGGTTTAGACCGGTGTTATTAAATACAATCGAGAACTATTATACAGCATACTATTATGCAGACAGAAACTCTATTACCTCGCGGCATTATCATACCGGAGCCACAGAGATTACGGTTTTACAGGGTACCTTGGTATTTATTGAAGAAGATATTAGAACAGTCATTGAAGCGGGCGATTTTGTGTATGTTCCTCCAGGCACCACCCATTATGCCGAAACTATTGTGAATAAAGAACCAATGATTTGTTTCGGTACCACACGTGGCGCCATTTTTCTTCTGGAGCCACCCGTTAATACCGATCCGGTTATCGATGTGTTTGATATAATTGAACTAACCCGAAGCCATTACGATCTTTTAAATTTAAAGATAGATTTTATCTTATGAAAAATCTTGTTGAAAGGCAAAGAAAAGTAGTGTTGTCCCCTTATGATCTTACTTGGCCTGAGAAATTTGCAGCCGAAGCTTCGACAATTAAAGCGATTTTAGGGAAAAACGGCGATTCTTTGTATCACATCGGTAGCACCGCTATTCCTGACATGCTGGCAAAACCAACGATTGATATATTGGCTGTGGTTAAAAATTTAGCCGCAGTAGATTTACTGGCTCCTCTGTTTGAAAAAAATGCTTATCAGTGTATGGGCGAGTATGGTATTCCAGAGCGACGCTATTACTGGAAAGGAAATCCCACGCGGCACGATTATCATATTCACTTGTTTGAACAAGGCAACCCTGAAATAGAGAGACATATCGCATTTAGAGATTATTTACGGCAACGCGCCGACGTTGCCTTAAGTTATGCCAATATTAAGTATTGTTTGCAAGCGCAATTTCCAGAAGACATTATCGCTTATGTGCAGGGAAAAGATCCCTTTATTCGTTATATCGATTATCAAACAGGACAGGTTAAATCGGATCAATTGAATGCGGTGGACGCCATTGTGGTAGAAGATCATAATCCAAAATGGGAGAAATGGGCTGCTGCAGAAATGGCGGCTATTATCCGCACAGTCGGGCTGCCCTATGAGAGGATAGAACATTTAGGCAGTACCTCTGTCAAGCATCTAAAAGCGAAACCTATCCTCGATATTTTTATTGCGCTAAAATCCGTTGAAGCGGCGGCGCAATGGGTAAAGCCTTTGAAAGCCATGGGTTATGTGTATTGGGAGGATAATCCTGATCCATTGCACTACCGTTTTTTTAAAGGAATGCCCCCCTATGGTGTCCAGCGAACACACCATGTGCATATTATGGCCGTAGGTGAGGATTTTGATCGCCGTGTCGCTTTCAGGGATAGTTTAAGGCGTGACCCCGAAGTAGCTAAGCGTTATGAAAAGCTGAAATGCCAATTGTCAGTACAATATGGCTTGGATCGAGAAGGGTATACAGAGGCTAAGGCAGCGTTTATCCAGGAAATTCTAAAAAAGAATTGAGGCTTATATTCATCCTCTTCATCTTTAGAAGAATATTAGCTCAGTGGAATTGCTAATGGCCTTTAATCTGTTTATTGCTTAAGTCATTGAAGTATATACAAAAAGCACTTCAAGTTGCGAACTAGATAAAATATCGAAACGATCTTGAAGTGTGTTGAGTATAAATTATAATAATTCCTTAATGATTTTATGGTATAATGGGCCTGTTTCTATAAATAAAATTTAAAAAATCTCAAAAACAAAAATTATTATAGTTAGCAAGGTAAATCCCATGAAACGTAAAAAGCGGAATATTCCCGTAGACTTACTGTCGCCCGAAGCAAGGGCATTGGAAGGCAAATCGCGCAAAAGAAAGATAGGAACCGGCTCTTTGGCAGAGTCTTCCCTTATTGCAGCTATTGCGCCTAAAGCGCCTTTAAACCAACAGATCACTACGATTAGATTGGAAATAAATTTTATTTTAGAGAAATTTTTAAGCGATCAACTAAGGCTAAATGGCCAGACTAAAAGACACTTTATCTTATTTTGTAAGGCTAATAGGCTACCAGTAGATGAGGATGCATTGCTTAAATTTATGGTACGCCATCATTTTTCAGATTTGTCAGAGATTAATATAGATAGGATATTTTATAACCCTGGTAAAATCGAAGAATTTTCACAACAAATTGTCCCCTTAAGATCTATTTTTAATAATATTAATTCAGGCGCGATCAACGTCAATATAATGTGTGATGCCAGCTTTAAGTTGCAGATTGTAACTGGAGAGGATCTTTCTTTGAATAGAAAAAGATTAGCCAGAGAAAGGTTTTGTGCGGAGTATAATCTAAAAGATTGTTTGCAGAGAGAACAACCGCTTTCTTATAAAGAAGTTATGGCTGCATGGTTGAAACAACTAGTGGCACAATATTCTTTTTTAAATCATAAGTCACAAGTACGTGAGTCATTGTACCTTTCCGGGTATTCAATTGAAGAGATACTAGAGAAAATAGAGTGTTTTTTAAATGAAGAGTCATTAGCGCTATTGTCCAGAGAAGATCTTTATTTTCTAAAGGAAAATTTAGAGGAAATTATTTTCGATCAGAAAAATATGGAATTATTAATGGATGTAGGGGTCAAGAGTTATTTTCGAATGGAGGCGGAAGATATATCAAAAATAAAAGGATTTATAGCCAGAATAGAAGCGATTTTATCGCCCGTTCACCATAAAGAAGATTTAAAAATAAGTTTGGCTGGAGAAGCAGTCATCGAGAATGAGCATAGGCCAATATTGACTTTTATCCCATTTGAAGATAAGCGGAATACGGGTGAATCTGCAGTAAAAAAAGCAGAAATTAAACGGGATACTACACCCACCGTAATCAGCCTTTTCTTTTTGGATGAGGAACAAAAACCTATCACAATTAGATATGCTGCTGAAGATGCTACACTTACGACAGATAGTGTTTACCAATACATTTTTATATTAGCATTGTCTATTTTAGAGCCAAATCAGTTTACTTTAGCCCGTGAAATAGAAGCGCTCGTTGCGGTATCCAAAGAATGTCTTAGTAAGATAAATAAAAATGAAGATATAGAAGAACAATACAAAATATTAGTTCGATTTATTAATCGAAATAAAGAAGGTTATTTTAGGCAAAGAACGAGAGATTCTCTTTTTATAGAAAACCCTAAAAGGATGAACAACCTCCGGCTATGTGATTGCCTTCACGAAAATATTAATGGCTTGCGTGGTCTGAAATCTTGTTTAAGCGATATTGTAGAATGGACACCCTTTTTCGATGTGAAAGGAAAAAATAGTGTTGTGGAAAAACTAAAAAGCGCAATGCCCCCCGATATGAGACAGAATATCGAGGCTATGAAAGATAATGGAAAGAATGATATTGTGGGGCTACTGATAAGGCATAAAGCAGAGCCATCTTCTACTTGGGAAGGATGTAAAAAGCGCTCCTTATCTTTTGCGCGTCCACAATAAGACGCTGAGGGCGTACTCTGTATTCAGTATTATGCTATTATAAAATCAATCTGTGTTTGTAACTACCCACCTGCGCCCAATATGGGCTTTTTTTGGAAAATGGGTGTGTCGTTACCTGTGTTTTTCAATTAGATATGTGGTGCCCATGATCAAAAATAGCGATTTTAAACCAGCCTGGTGGTTGCGCGGCCCCCATTTGCAAACACTATGGCCGGTCTTGTCCTGGCCTAAGAAAAAAACGGTTCTCTTAAGACAGCGTTTAGAATTACCGGATGGGGATTTTATCGATGTGGATTGGGTGAATTCTCATCTTCATTCGCCTATTGTGGTTATTTTGCATGGTCTGGAAGGGTCCAGTCAGTCGCATTATGCGCGCGATATGTTGTATACCTGGCAGAAACTGGGT
>CAMFJO010000081.1 GCA_945956945.1 uncultured Legionellales bacterium
GTAGTCAGGCTGTTCTTTGTAATAACTTGTATTAGAGCTTCTATAAATAGGCGATCCAACGGGATGCTCTGACACTTGATAACTTTTAATTTTGTCTCCGGAAGAATTTGCACTAAATACAGCAAGCTTTTATTCGTTAATAAGTTTGAACTGATATCAAGTTCAGTAATCTTACTGTTAGGTAGTGCGCTGAATAAATCGATGGCCCCTTCGTCTGTTAAGTTATTATTTGCAAAAGATAAGGTCTCCAATACGCCGAACTTTAACCTTTTGGGTAATATGGTCATTACCGCGTCATCGATTCCACAATTAATCATTTTTAAGGTTTTGAATTTCTTTTTGCACCCTAATTCTATTAGCAGTTGAGCCAGCCTTGTATCTAAAGCTTCGGTGTTAAATATAAGGGTGTCTAACCGAGGAAAATATCTCAACAGCAGTGGTAATAATAATTTAAATGGGCCTTCTACACCGTGGTCGAATCTATTGGCGACAAATTTGAGTTGCTCTAAATGTTGTAATTGTGATAGTTGAGTTAAGATCGTATGAAGGGTTTTCATGCAATCTACGGTGCATTGCTGGAGGGTGATGGCTGTACAGTCTTGTAGATCTTTTAAAAGAACACTATTCTTGAATGCCTTGGCTCTGTATTCTTGTTTAATCGCAACCTTCATGGTGTAATTCTTGACTATTAAATAGTGGATTTAAATTATACCACTACGACAGGCTGGATGGAAGCGGAGGATCTGTTGACATGTTATTCAAATTGGTTGATAAGAAAAGGACAAATTATATACAATCTGTGTCTGCTGATTTGTGCTATCTTGGCTCTGAGGTGTACTAGCTACAGAAGGCGGTCGTGAAAAAAAAGCAGAAGGGATCTTGGGTAGTACGAGCGCTGCCCGAGGGGGATTTCCATTTTGCAATCGGGTTTGGTTTGCGCGCATTAGCTTCATAAGGCTTCCCATTAATAGGCTGTCCTGTGGAGACAATCCTTTTAACAAAGCTTGTTTGCCTATTAAGGTAACTAACTTTTTTTGACGTTTTTCATCTAAAAATTGGAGCTTTTCCAAAGACATATCGTCGCAACAGCCGCTCTGGATTAATTCCAAACCTTTTGCATACTCTGCCGCACCTTGTTTTAATTGTGCTTCTTGAATAAGATTTTTTAGGTCTTGCTGTTCTGTTGTAGAAAGCGGATTCGACAAATATTCCTTACCTATCAGAATGGCTAGTTTTTCCTGACTCGGCACCTTTAAGCAGCGAAACTCTTCTGGAGATAGAGCAATATGGCTGTGGGGATCTAAAAATTGCAATAGCTTGGGGAAATCTGGGCCAAGGCAACGAAGTGTAATTAGATTGACACCATATTGATAATAGGTCATTTGATCAATTAACCCTTTTAATTTGATAATTTCTGCTTTTTCATCTTCTTGCTGTAATAATTCGTATGCGTTATCAAGAATAAAATTTGCTTCATGATGATGTGCAACGCTTTTAAAGTGAGATAACCTTAAAGCAGACATAACACACTTGAAAACCAAAATTTGCCATCGTTCTCTTAAATCAACCAGATCCACAGAGGTATCATAATGCTTAATATCTTGCTCTAAAGCGCGAATATCGCTATTGACTTCAGTAACATCACCTAACCAGCTTTATTCTATTAAGAATGTCGATATCTGCGAGCATAAGGCCTCATAAAAATCTTTGCTAGCATCTTCAACACGCAAAATAGGCTGCCTATTCATGGGAGATTCTTGCTGTTGAGCGCTTTTTAGATAAGTATGTAATTGTGTGCGCTCGTATAGGTATGGCTCTACAAATTCCGGTTGATTCTTAGCGCCAACCACCAATTTTACTGGCTGTCTGGGCAGATCCAGAAATATAGGGCAATAAAGCTCTGTCTTAATTTTACGTAAAAAATCTTGTGTTTTGGGCGTGTCTACTGTGGCATCCTGTAAATTTTTTACCAATTCGCCTATTATTTCTATCAACCTACTGTGTAGAGAACAATAATATTCTTTTTCAATACGTTGCAAAAAAAAACTCGCGATAGGATCGACTCTTGCGCTATCCTGTAATTTTTGTTTCAACGTATTGATTATCGCGGTGTTATCGGCTGCCATTATTTCCCCCGTGGTATCTTAAAAATAAACAGGTTAAATTTTAGCAAATTATTTAGGCGAATATAAGAAGGTTTTTTTAGGAGGTATTTATTGTAACCCAGCTAAAGAAATATAAAGACGAGTATTAGCCATTAGAGAGTCCTTGACTGCACGCTGGTTTCATAGGTTCCTTATCTAATTGAGCATCACTATTGACCGGAGGTGCAAAAAAGCTGCATGAAGAAACAATCTGACTTTGCCCCACTTTTTGAGACACTGTTACGCCCTCTTCTTTTTCATTTTCTGCATCGGGTTGAGGCGTGTCCTCTACCTCTTCATCTTTTCGTACAATTGCAAGAAGCGTATTCATTAGCAGTTCATCGTCCTCAGACAATGGGCATTCTAAAGACCACCTACTTATCAATATAGCCAATGCTGTTTGCTCCTCGGGATAAAGTGTATTGAATTTTTCCCATTGGATTTCTCCGCTGTATCCCTCTTGAATTAAACGCCTACCGGTTGCTTCTAATTTAGCTGCTATTTTGTCTTCATACCCCCATACAAGGAGTCTATTATACGGTAGATTCTGCTTTTTTCTATCTAGCTCAACAGCCAATTTGCGTCGATCCTCTGTGTCTAGAAGCAGGATTACTTTTTTCATCCATGGCTCTATTTGTTGAATATCTCTTTCAAAAAGCATGGAAATTTTGGGTGACACGGGGGCGCGAGGGGCAAATACCATGCCGATAGAATTTTCTTCTATCTGTCTCATGCAATCGTTTAAAAAACTTTCATCCAATGTGTAACCCGCCCTCATCATCTTCTTACCCAGTGCGATAAGTAGTTTTTCTTGAGTAGGTTCATCTAAGCATTCTAGTTCTTGTAGTGATAGGGGGCTTGGGTGATCTACTTTGCCAAGCACGATATCCAAACCAAATTGCCAATAAGCGAGGTTAAGATCTACTTGACCTTGGACGTTATCAGCACTTATTTCTTCTATATCACTCTGATGCATCTCGAAGCGGCTTAGAATTTCGTTTGCCTTTATTCGTTCTATAAGAAATTTATATCTTGGCTCATCTCTCAGATAGGAGTCTACAAGCAGGTTTTCTAAAATTGTTGTTTCGATATAATAATAATCTTCGAGTAAAAATTGCTTTAAGTGAATGTAGTCCTCATATTGCTTTATATCTGGGTATTCTTTTTCAAAAGCATTGAGAATTTTCCTGAGTTCTACCCATTTAGCTTTAACCTTTTGGGCTAAACGAGCTTCTCTGGCTAATAACCCTGCTAAATGTGCCTTCCCAGGATCGTTCAACCTATTGACATCAAATGGTTCATAGGGATTACCATGATCGTACGCCGCCTTCACCGTTTCATTTTCATGGGTTAATCTCACTTTACTACCTTGTGCCCGATAATCAAATATGAGCTCCTCATCGCGAATTTCCTTAAATTTTCGATACGCTTTGAGCTTGTCCAAATTAAACAGATAAGCCTCTTTGGCAAACCAATCATAACGATTGCGCGCACTGTTAAAGGGGCGGGCTTTCCTTAGGGGTATTTCTCTCTCAAATTGTATGGTATCCATCATTCGAATCGCGGACAAACTGGCAGATATTTCAGGGTTGAACCCTTTTTTTAAAAGTGCAGCGAATAGCTGGCCTGCAAAACTGTCCTCGTGTGAGTTTCTGTTTCTGCCCACCCCGGTATAACAACCCCGTACGGCAATGCGTAGAGACTCTCCGGCAGGCGCGGTTTTTGCTATGGCATCTGCAATAGTTTGGACATTAAGCTCGAGCCCGCCTCCCGTCGCTAATTGAGACAATCGATGCTTTTTGGGAAGGCCATGGCCTGTAAGGACTGTTTTGGTGTCTTTATCGATCGGCGGTAATCCAGAGTGCGTTTCGCCATTTTGGGTATACTCAAATGCGCCGTTTCCTTTATACTTCACTAAAATGAATTCACATTTCTCTTCATGTCTTTGTTTTTCCTTCAAAACTTCATCGTGAAGATCAAAACCATCAATATAAATATAAACAACCTTGCTATATGCCATGTATTACCTTGCTGTAGAAATTATTGTTTTAAAACGATTAATCAGTTAAATAGGTTAACCAAAACTGATCATTATTTTATCACATGGCGTCGCGTATATATTAAGGATTTATTAGGGGCTGTTGATATTTTGCAGCCGACAAACCAAATATCACCAGCCCGAATAAAAAACCTTAGAATGGGGTTATTTTTAGGGGAGTTATTGCATTTACCCTAAATTTTTGTTATAAATGCCTCCTTTATCAAGATTTTGTCCCTTAACCAATGAGGATGTGCTAAAAATGTCCAGAGTATGTCAAGTCACCGGCCGTGGGCCCATGACTGGAAACAATGTTTCACACGCTAATAATAAGACCCGACGTCGTTTTAACGTCAATTTGCAATATCGCCGCTTATGGTCACCTGAGTTAGGGCGTTTTGTTCAATTAAGATTGAGCAACGCTGGCTTACGTTTGATCGATAAACTCGGTATTGATACTATTTTAGCCCGTTTGCGTGAACGCGGTGAAAAAGTGTAAATAAAATACACCAAGAATAATGTTATAGTTAGGATTAAAAATTATGCGTGATAAAATTAAATTAGTGTGTGAAGAAGGTACTGGGGAGTACTACACCACCACCAAAAACAAGAAAAATACCCCTGAAAAGATGCGCTTTAAAAAATACAGCCGCAAGCTGCGTAAGCACGTCTGGTTTAAAGAAGATAAAATCAAGTAAATAGCCCTCTTGGTGGTGGGCATTTTTTGCCCACCTCTCCTGTCATGAAGCCCTTTCCTCCTTATATAGAGTACCGCTTAAAACGAGCAGTTAAGCGCATTTTGTGTTAAAATAACCGCCTTATTGTGTTTTTTTAGATTTGAAGAGTGGGGCATGAGCGAGTTAACCAAAGAAATTATTCCTGTTACCATTGAACATGAGTTAAAACAGTCTTACCTGGATTACGCGATGAGCGTGATTGTAGGTCGTGCGCTGCCCGATGTTCGTGACGGTTTAAAGCCGGTACATCGACGCACCTTATTTGCGATGCACGAATTGAACAATGACTGGAATAAACCCTATAAAAAGTCTGCGCGTATCGTGGGTGATGTCATTGGTAAATACCATC
>CAMFJO010000082.1 GCA_945956945.1 uncultured Legionellales bacterium
GTTCTACATAAGCAAGAACCCCTTTTTTCAGGTAACTGGTCAAGATATTTCTCCTGCGCTCTGGCCAAAGGGCTTTAGGGCCTGTTGACAAAACCAAATGTCAATAGGCCCTAGTATAACCCGCTTTATTTTAATCCGTGAAGTGTTTAATTTGTTAGACCAGTCATCCACATGTTTATCCACAGATTCTGTGGATAAGTTTTATAAAATAATAATCTTAGGGCTGGGCCCGGGGTAATCGGTTGCAAAATGAGTAAAAGCATCCCAATTATTCGCCACTTTTCGTCAAATACGACTTGATATTCTCTTCAAACTTGCGAATAGTTGGCCTCGCTTTTCTCATTTTTCGCATCGACTACCCTAAGCTCTGCTATGGGGATGGTTTTTAGTTGTACGAAATTTCTTAAAGATAAGCATAATTTAGTGTAAATAATAATCAAAATTGAATTTCTTGTTTTTAAGTCTTTGATTTGTATAGTTTTTTTATCTAAAATAATGCATAACAATAAGATGTTAAAAGTTGCAGGGCAATTGTATTTATACTACTCTGTTACAGTACATAGGATGTGTGCACCAGGGAAGGGTTACAGGGAGTGGGGCAGCGGATAAGGATATTACGCTACCAGGGATGGATGATGACAGGATGTCCAATACCAATGGATTGGGGCAATTAGGGATGAAATGCGCAAGGATGCGCGGCGTCAATGGATGGGCGTGTCGGCTTCAAGATGAAGCAAAAATTACCATATTTAAGGGAAGAGGTATGGGGATTAAAGGGTAGCTTTAGCTACCCTTTTTCTTTTGTGGATAAGAAAATGTTGTAACTGCCCACACCATTTTTCGCGTCGACAAACCAAATATCAACAGGCCCTAGCTTTTTCAGCTCAAATTTGCACCCCACCTGCATCCCAATCTGTGCTTTACCGTACTCGTAGATGGGTGAGTAGTTATATGTAAATTAGGTATGGCGGTACCTTAAAGCACAGATGAGCAAGTAGTTAGGTGGGGATCACCAGCAATCGCTTAGGGTGACTGTGGTGCCGCTAAAATTACGTTGTCCTAATTGATTTAAACTTAAGGTGCCGCAGAGATCGCCACTTTGAGCCCCTACAGGAAAGGCCTTCAAGTTAAAGGCATTGTCACTGAGATTCTCAATAGCCAAACTATAATAGCCTTCAGGTGAGTTGCCGTTTACGCCTAATTGCGTCAAGGTGGCGCCTGTATAATGGTGATTTTCGTTGAAGTATTGATCCATACGGTTCGCCAAATCTAAAAGCGCACTTTGACCATCACTGCGTCTGGCACGCTCCATATGCGCCGTATAACTAGGGTAAGCAATAACCACTAATATACCGATGATAGTCACGACTATCATGAGTTCAATCAAACTAAAACCCGCATGTTTCATAGTAGACATTCCTTATTTTGTTAAAAGTTCAAACAAGGTGATAAAAACCAATCCAAAGATCTCATACGGTGAAAGTTACATTGTTTTCTTAAGAAGTACAAGATATCCTATCCTTTTATTGGCAGCAAAAACAAGTGGATAGAGAGTAAAAAATGAAAATTGCATTGATTGAACGAGAGGATAGAGAGGTTTATTTACCGTCAGTTCTGGAAGCAGTGAGCGATGCGAACGGTGAGAAGACATTGTACTTAGAATTGGCTAATTTTACCGAGGACGGTGAATTGCTGACAGAGATAAGCCATCGGTTGCAGCATTATCTACAAAGAAACCCACAAATACAATATATTCATGTGGAATTAAGAGATTACCTTGAAAACGATCTGGATACTCTGTCTCATCACTGTTTAGCACTGCTCGCCGATTTTATAAGTGTTCATCCTATAATACGATTGAACATTGAGGCACGAGAGAGAAATGAGACTGAGGCAAATCGCTCTGGTTGCGATGGGGCTTATTTTTTTCATCTGCTGTACAATGGTTTAAAGAAAAACCCGACTTTAAAGTATCTTAGTTTGGAAAACCTCGTTTTAGATGAGGCGGCTTCGGCTGCGCTAAAATCGATTTTATGGTTGAATCAATTAGAAGCTTTAACCTTGAAGGGCAGTCGTTTGGTGGTAGAGGCCTTATTTGCAGGGTTAGTAAAAAATAATACTTTAAAAATGTTAGATTTGAGTGAGCTAAGGGGTTTTCATGGGGGAGATGCCAAAAAGCTGAGTGAGGTGATTCAAAACCACCCTACCTTAGTATTATTAAGTTTGCATCATGTCAATTTTCGTGGCAAAGATATTGCTGCTCTGGCAGAACTGTTAAAACACAATTCTATTTTACAATACCTGGATCTTACCAATGCATTGCTGGAAAGAGATGAACTGATTGTACTTGCCAAAGCATTGGGAGAAAATACTGGATTAAAGGCACTTAGCCTCAGTGCAGGTGAAAGCGAGGGTGTGGAGATTAATCTCACTGTCTTAAATACGAGTGCACAAATGTTTGGCCGAGCCTTTCAGAGAAATGACACGCTTATTTACTGTAATCTGATGCGCAGTTGTATCTCGCCAGCGGCTAAAAAAGCACTGCTTGATGGGTTGACAAAAAGTGAATCGCTTATTTTTTTGTATTCTAAAGATACGAAAGAAGGCGAGATATTTACAGAACTTTCCACCCTTTGTGATGAAAGATATGAAAAGTTAAAAGCCAATAAAGAGATGACGGATTTAGATCGGCGGTGGCTAGAGCTGTGCAAATGTCATGGTGATGGTTTTAGTGGGCTTTCTTTAGAGATTATTGCGGCCAACTTGGGTTTGATCGATGCTTCTTTGCTCCCTGAATGGCCCTTGCTATCTTTATCAGCCCCTTCTGAAAATGGTGTGCCTTCCTCTTCCTCTGATGCGGGCCCAAGTTCTTCAGCCGAAGCGACGAAGGAAGTCGCGCTTCACGCCCATTCCAGCGAAAAGAAAGAAGCGATGGAACAACAGGAAAAATCTCTGGGTAAAAAAAGAAGTTCACAGTATAATGAGAAAGAAGTTAAGGCTTCTTCTAATCTTTATACTTTTAGAACCCCAGATGCCAAACGTAGAAAAACAGAAGCATCCTCTTTTAGTCCGGTTGATTTAGATGCAGACTCGAAATTGTCATCACCGCAAGGATGAGGATTGTTGTAATCGTTCCACTTGCAATAAAGCTTCTTTGGCTTGTTGCGGCTGACGGTTAGCCTCATATAATTTGGCGAGTAATTGCCAGCCTGTGATGTCATCGGGATTTTGCGCGAGACGTGCTTTTACGCCTTGAATTAAGCCCGGTAAGCCGCCTAATTGTTGTACCTGGTTCATTAATTCATAATGGACGCGACCTTGTTGTTGCCATTGGTGCCAAGCCCTTTCATGGCCAAATAAGCCATACAAAAACAGAGTGCTGACGACAAAAACGAGTAGCATTCCTAAGCCGGCACCGTAGCGTATTTGGCCCATTTCACAAAATAAGGGTAGGCTAACCCATAAACTGATAGCGAGGGTAAATAAGGCAAAACACAACCATAACATCATGCCTTTTTTCTCCTTTGAATGAGGATACACAAGCTAATGCTACCGCCTAAAACCAATAAAAAGGGTAAGATCCACAAGGCAGTGGTATTGAGGGTAAAAGGCGGTTCGAACAACACATAATCGCCATAGCGGGTAACCAAATAACGGCGAATATCGGTATCGCTTTGCCCTTGTAAGACTCGCTCATAAATTTGCTGGCGTAAATCAGCTGCCAGAGTGGCATTGGAATCAGCCAGACTTTCATTTTGGCACACCAAACAGCGAAATTGACCGAGGAGGGTATTAAAGCGGGTAGTATCAGCCGCAGTAGGCAGCGTGTACACATCGCTGCTGGGAGTCGTGGCGGCAAAACCGGCGCTAAAGAGTAGCATGGATAATAAAATACAGACCAAAATATTTTTTGCTAAGGTGATAGAACGCATTAAACTGTCTCCTGATTAAGTCTTGTCAACAAGGGCACAAAATCTTTTTGCCAATCTTTTAAGCTAATAGGGCCGATGTGTTTATAACGAATAAATCCCTTTTTATCGACTACAAAAGTTTCAGGTGTGCCATAAATGCCCCAATCCAGCGCCGCTGCACCTTGTGCATCAGTGGCAATATAATTATACGGATTACCGTATTGTTGTAACCAGGTCAAAGCTTCTTGCCGATCGTCTTTATAATTAAAGCCTAACCATTGTACCCGGCTGGAAGGTGCCACGGTACGAATAAATTGTTGCTCTTCTACACAGGCTGCACACCAACTGGCCCACACATTGACGATGGTGACCTTATTTTTCAGTAGGCTATTGTCGAGCATTACTGCGGGGTTTAATAAATTCGGTAATTGAAAGGGGGGCGCTGGGCGATCTATCAAAGGGGAGGGAATTTCCTTGGGATTTAAATACAAGCCGCGCCATAGCACTGCGATGAGAGCTAAGATCATCAAGACAGGAATCCATCGTAAGCATTTAAGTGTCATGACGTTGTTTCCTCGTGATAAGGGTTAATAAGATACCCATAAACACCAATAAACCACCGGCCCAGAGCCAGCGAACAAAAGGCTTATAATAAACGCGTACTATCCAAGTGCCATTCTCCAAGGGTTGCCCTAAGGCCACATACAGATCGCGCCATAAAGTGACATCAATGCCCGTTTTGGTTACCTGGGATTGTGTTATATCAAAATTTTTGCTGATACTACTAACGGAGCCTATCGGTTTATCATTTTTATCAATATTAAATTTAGCTTCAGTACCATGGTAGGTAGCGGTAACAACCGGTGATAAGCTTTCTAAAGTAAAGCGATAACGGGCGATCGTCACGGTTTGCCCGGGTGTCATTTTGACTTGACGCTCCAGGCTGTGGCTTTTATTGATGCTGATACCTAAGACTAAAACGGCAATGCCGATGTGCGCTATCACCATGGCAAAACGTCTTAGCTTTAAGGCGCGTTTTCGAATGTGATGATACAGATCGGCCAAGGTGGCGATGATAATAAAAAAAGCGATCCATAAACCGGCCATTGTCCCAGGTGAACGACTGAAGGGATCTGCTACCCCTATTAATATCGTCACTGCAGTTGCGCCTATTATGGGTGTTAATAAACGAGGCATTAAGCTAGACAGCGATTGCGTGCGCCAGCGTACCATGGGTGCAATCGCCATGATGAACAATAAGGGCAGCGCGATGGGTACAAAGACCGCGTTATAATAAGGCATGCCAACCGTAATTTTGGCTAAATGCAGGCTGTCTAGAATAATAGGATAGACGG
>CAMFJO010000083.1 GCA_945956945.1 uncultured Legionellales bacterium
CCCGCCAATCACTCGCGTGATAATCAAAAAGATGTTCGCCTGAAAGAGCAGCGCCCCCGTTCAGACACTGCGATAGCTTCTTGTGTCGGCAATTTTAAAGTTCTTAATTTAGCAATGGCTTGCCACTCAGTACGAGCACTCACGATAGGAGGCCGTAACCATAACCAGTTTTTTAACCATTCCTTAAAACCAATCCCCTGATGCAGTTTGGCATAAAATCCCTGATTATTGTATTCAAATCGCAAGGTTTTACGACCTTCTTTTTCTCTTACCACTAATCCTTCTAATTGCATAATACGATTAAATACGGCAGGTTCACAACCATAATAGGCTGTGGCTGTATTCACCCCGAAAGGCTGGGGTAATTTAGGTTGTTGCAAATAATCTAACAAATAATCTCCAAAACCTTCTCCTATGCTTTGCCCTCTTTGCAAAGTATGTATATGGATATTCGTCTCGTTTTGCCCGCAAGTTTCATGACTCAGCCAATGCAATCGACAAGCTGGCGTCTTATAATGCATTTTAATAGCGCGCAATATGGTTAAGCTAAAAGAAACCACTTGACACTGGCTCGTTTCAGACAAGATGCTTTTTTCAAATTGGATACGTTGTTGATGCCTGGGCACATAACGACTGATCCCTTGTACCAATTCAGAAACACAAGGATCTTTGGCATAATAAATATCTAAGCCAGGAATTGCATTAAAACCAATAACGCAATCATAAGATGCTTGCAGACGTGCTTCGTGTACACATCGTGCTAAATGCGCATATTGCCTAAATAAAGGGGCACCTTGTTTTTTCACAATGTGAATAGTCACATTCTGGGGTTTATCGCCACGCCACTCTAAAGTATAAACATCAACACTGTGACCTGCGGCTTGGCATCTATCGATAGCGGTTAAAAAACCACGGTGTAATGCCTCAGTCGAGGCATATCTAAAAATAACAAAGCATAAACGTTGCTTCAAGAGGGAATCTCCTCTACTAAGTTCCGTAGCGATTCTATCACTCTATTCGCTTGCAAACTTTCATAACAAGGCGGCATTTCTTTAACATCAACCCAACGACATTCTTGTAATAAACAGGGTGCACAATCGTATTTTACAGTGAGATGCTGCTGATTACGCCCCCGCGTACCTGTCTTATTAGGATCCGTTGCCCCATACAAGGATACCGTTGGCACTGACAAAGCAGCCGTTAAATGCCCTAGTCCTGTATCGACCGCTACCACCGCTTTTGCATTGATCAATTCTACAGCGATGTCTTTTAAACTTAAAGGTGGCAAAACCACAGCGCCACAAGCCTTAGCAATTTCTTCCGCGCGTCCTTTTTCCACCTCATTACCAAAGGGAATGTGAATGTCATAACCCATTTCTTTTAATTTCTGCCCCAACGCCTGCCAGTGTGATACGGGCCATAATTTGCTAGCCCATGTCGTTCCATGTAAAAATACGATGTAGTTTGACTGTGTGGATACTTGCGCTTGAAAAAATGCTTGCAAACCATAATCAGCTTCGGTTGTTGGCATAGGATAATCTAAAGCTTTAGCAAACAATTGTCGCACTCGCTCTATGGCATGTGCTTGCCAAGTAATTTCATGACGCTGATGGTATAACCACGGTGCGACTGGATCGCGTGAAGAACCCATCGCCAAACCATGTCTTTTGCCTTTAGCGCAAAATGACATCGCGGCACTTTTCAATAAGCCTTGCGCATCGATGATAATATCGTAATGATTACTTCGCAATTCTCTATATAATTTTTGCCAGTGTTTTTGTCGCCAAGCTTGCCAGGGCGCCTTACGCCATTTTCTAAACTCCATTTCTATAATGCGCTTTACACCGCCATGCCAACGCACAGGCTCACTACAATTTTTTTCTACTAACCAATCCACTTCGAGATTGGGGTAAGCGCGCAAAGCATCGGTTAATGCAGGTAAGGTATGAATGACATCGCCTAGGGACGATGTCTTGACGATAAGTACTTTCATGCCGTCACCTGTATTTGAGTCATGAGTTTTTGTAAGGATTGTAAGACGCGTTCTGGCGTTATTTGTTTTAAACAATTTAAATGCCCCAAAGGACATTCCCGTTCGAAACACGGGCTACAGGGCAATGACAATTGAACTATCTCCACCTTCTCACTTAAAGGCGGCGTAAAAGCCGTAGACGATGAACCATAAATAGCAACCATCGGTTTATTGAGTGCAGCCGCAATGTGCATCAAACCAGAATCATTGGTAACCACCGCCTGTACTGAAGACAATAAATCCACAGCCTGATTTAAATCGGTACGCCCGCATAAATTGTCACAGACATTGGGTGCCACCTTCATAATGTCAGCCGCTAAGATTTCATCCTTTTTAGATCCCATCAACCATACGGCATAACCCAAATCGTGCAAGCACCGTGCTAATTCGCCATAATACTGGGTAGGCCAGCGTTTTGCCGGTCCATACTCAGCCCCGGGGCATAAGGCAACGACGGGTTTATCCGTAGCAATAGCCAATTGCTGCCTTAATGGCAATACGGCATTCACATCGCCCAACAAACGGGGATAAGGATAGGGTTTAGATAAAGGTATATTTTTTGCTAAGGCTAAAGACATAAAACGCTCTATCATTAAGGGATATTGGGCTTTATTCAGCACTCGTATATCGTTTAATAATCCAAATCGCATCTCGCCTCTAAAGCCACGACGCACAGGGATCCCCGCTACCCATGGAATAAGCGCGGATTTCCAGGAATTGGGTAAAACGATGGCCATATCGTAATGCTCAGCACGCAATTGTCTGCCAATACGCCAGCGTTCTTTGAAAGCAAATACACCATGACCCAGAGGTAAAACATGGGCATGGCTTATTTCAGGCATTTTTTTCGCCACGGCTGCAGTCCAGGCCGGAGCTAAAATATGCTGCTCTGCCATGGGGTGGTGTACCTTGAGTAATTTAAACTAGGTCTGTGCCATCACCATATCGCCAACCCAAGCTGGCGCAACAATCAATATTTTTTTCATGTAAATCAGTTACTTGCCATTTTTTAATGCTTGTAAGAACATCCGTTCAGAACAGCCTTAATGTGTTCAAAATAAGAACTTTTATTGTATCACTTTTGGGTAGAGAATAAAATAGGCATAGGATTTAATGATTAGGGGCCTGATAACGGCTTTTCAGCTGTATGACCTCTTCTTTCAACCTCTCAATCGCCCGATTTTTATGGCCAAAAAAACTCGCCCAAGATTGGCTGGGTTCTTCGCTTACCCTATGGATGGTTTCTAACAAGGTAGCAGGCGGACAATCCGGAGCCATCGTTTCAGCGTTATGTTCAGGGGTTAATGCTTCTATGGCATCAAAAATGTGGGCAATCGTGTGGGGAATGCGGTGTTCATCGCGCTTGAAACCACCACCATATTCCACCAACCGCTCCCAGTAGCCATAAGTATCATTGCAGGCACTGCGATAGGGGTTTAATTTGAGTGTATTTAAAATTGAAATATTGGTTTGTATTCGCTCTTCGCGTTGTTGCTGTTCTTCTTTTTGCAAAATATGCTCATTGAGTACCGCGGTTACCGTTTTATAGCCGAGTAACAGCGTGATTTCCCTCAGTTGTGTCGTTTCTTCTAAAGAAAGATCAGCTATATTCTTCTGCAATGAATGCAGCAATTCTTCATCGGATACATTGTCACAAAGCATTTTTTTTATTTGTTCATGGATGAGTATAAAGGAGAGGCTCTTTTCGACTAGGCTTATCTTTAATAAATTCGACAGCATAAAATCATACATCTTCGGCACAACTTTCTGATAATAAAAACCCAATAATTCAGGAAATATTTCTTTTAATAAAGTTTGTCCTTGTTCCGCCCCCAGACTGATTAACAGTTCAGGGATCCTAACGATTAATTCTTCCGGCCGTTGGCGTATGGCGTAATCTTTGTAAACAGAATCAAGGATAGCAGATATATACAGGATGCTCTCTGGGGGCGCGGTAATATGCATGTGTTCTATCAACTGCGATAATCTCTCTTGGGTTAAAGCAACAATGCTCATAAATTCAGATTCATCTTCTGGCGTACAATAAGGCTGATAGTAATTATCGTAAATTAAATTGACAACCAGATGCGTGCATTCATGAACCAGATTGGCGATATTTTTTATCGATAAGGTCTTATCATAGAAACAAAATATATTTTTACTTACATAGTCTACAAAAGCAATGGTTTTATCATGACCTACTATCAAGTTTGTCTTGTGTTGGCTATCACAAAAAAATACCTGGGTGTTTCTGGTTTCATGCGCATAAGCCGTCAGACTCAATAATAAATAGAAAGACTTATCTCTTGAGCATACAGCTTCTAAATGCTGAAATGGTACGGTTATTTCAGCATTATCCACACGACAAAAACTTAAAAATTTTGAGAGCTGGCTGTCCACATTGACATTATTGCCCTGCATTTTATTTTGCATAAAAGAAGCAATTAATTCATTACGTACCTCAGAAGGTGTTTTCCCTGGCGTAAGCTCCATACCAGGAATAATGCCGCCTTTTTTCATTATTTCTCGCTCTAAATCAACCTGATTATGCAAGGCGGCATAAGATAATGCTGTATTACCTCGCGCTACAAAATTGATGTATTTATCCGTATGTTCTAGTAGGCTCGCAGCAATAGAAAACTGTTTGATGCTCAGCGCATAAATTAAAGGGGTGCCAAATTTTTCATCCTGTATATCTATTAAGTCAGAATAATCCAACTTGGCGATAATATTTTCACCATAAGTAATACTGGAAAACAATAAAGTAAAACAATGCTGTCGAAGAAGCCTTTTATGCTGATTTGTTCTTGCTGCGGCAGGTATATCTAAGATACTGACTATGGCGTCAAATTTTTCTCGCTTTAAAATGAGAGAATTCTCTTCTTCCTCAGTTACCTGCAATAGCTTAAACTCTATCTTGGGCAGATCTTTTTCATTCGTCATCGCGCCTTACCTTTAGCTGTATTTTTTAATAATGTAAAACTGATTTTGCTTAAGGCAAAGTATCTCTAATTGCGTATTGCGCTTGAGCACTTCTCCTGCAAATTGAAATACTTTGACTATATACCGAAAGTACCTGAAGATGCGAAGTCCTACGTAATTAACCGAGCCGCGAACGTCAGTGAGCGGATTATATCCGAACAAATACGCGCTACTTAACCGCTCCCTCACGGTCGCAGCTCGGAAGTTTCTTTCGTTTTTCGCGCGTTGGTCAAAATTTTAAATTCGCATCTT
>CAMFJO010000084.1 GCA_945956945.1 uncultured Legionellales bacterium
CAAAGGCATTTTATGCGCCACGCCGCCAAAGGCATTGATCTCACGACTGTGCAAACGCTCATACAAAACACCGACTCCCAGGAACATCGCACCCGTGCTAAAAGCATGCGATAACATTTGCACCATACCGCCTTCCAGGGTTAAATAAGCATCGTGCACATCACCCGTTTTGGCAACAATTTTATAAATAACAAAACACGCCAAAGTGGTAAAGCCCATGTGTGCCACCGAAGAATAAGCAATCAGCCGCTTCATATCGGTCTGCCCTACCGCTACAATGGCAATATAAACAATAGCAATCAAAGATAATACAATCATAAGACCCGCTAAATGTTGGCTGGCATCGGGCGTAATCGGCATACTAAAACGCAAAATACCATAAATGCCCATCTTCAACATCAAGGCCGCCAACACCACTGAACCCCCTGCCGGTGCTTCGGTGTGGGCATCGGGTAGCCAGGTGTGTACTGGCCACATTGGAATTTTCACAGCGAAAGCCAATAAGAAAGCAATAAAAATATAAACTTGCTCCGTCATGGTTAATTTAACGGCATAAAAGCCCAAAATATTAAAATTATCCGTCTTGGTACGCAAATACAATAAAGCTATCAGCATCAAAGCTGAACCTAAAAAGGTATAGAGAAAAAATTTAATCGAAGCATAAGTTCGTCTGGAACCACCCCACATGCCAATGCAAAGATACATGGGAATCAACATACCTTCCCAGAATACATAAAACAAAATCGCATCCAAGGATTCAAACACACCGACCATCATGCCCTGCATGATTAAAAAAGCTGCCATGTATTGCGCTACATTTTTCTTGATGGGCCGCCACGAAGCAATTACTACCAAAAAAGTGGTGATAGTCGATAAGATCACCATTAAAACCGAAATCCCATCAACCCCCAATTGATAATGCACACCAAATTTAGCGATCCAATCCACATTTTCTACAAATTGCATATTGGGGGTAGTTGTATCAAAACGCGTGTACAAAGGAATACACAATAATAAATTAATGAACGCCGTTAACAAGGCAATACAACGGGCCCGTGTTGCTTTACGATCGTCGCCTGCAAACATGCAGACAATACCGCCTATCACTGGCACCCAGATAATTAAACTTAGTAATGGAATATCAGTAAACATGTACTTCCTCTATATCATAACTCACAGCAGTTGGTTTTTAGGCGAGGCGGCAAGCTCTTTTGTAGCAGGAGTGTATTGTATCCATCCATGACTGCTACAAAAGGGCGAAGCCAACAAAGCATAAAAATCAAATGCGAAGAGTTCATTAAAACATTAACCAGCCCAGCAATACAATCAACCCCAACACCATGACAAAAGCATAATGATAAATATACCCGGTTTGCGCCCGTCTGGCAGTAGCTGAACACCAGGTAATCACCCTACCCGCACCATTGACAAAGAAATCATCGATAATACGTGCATCGCCCTTATACATGAGTTTGGCGGTACGCTGACCGCCTCGCACAAATACTAAATCGTTAAAAGCATCAAAACCGTATTTTTTAATTAAAATAGTGTAGATCCATTTAAAACGTTGTGCGCAAAGTGCTGGTAGTTCTGGTCTTTTTATATAAGCATACCAGGCACTAAAAGCGCCCAATAAAGCAAACCATAAAGGGACATTGCTGAAATCTTTTAAGATCATGTGAAAACTGCCCTGGAATTCTTCGCTCATACCGGCTAACACATTATTTTCGGGCAAGACAGTAATGCTATTACCCAAATACCCCGGATTAGAAAATAGCATGGGCCCGATCATCAAATAGCCCTGAATCACGGAAGGGATGGCCAGCAACACTAGCGGTAACCATACCACCCAAGGGGATTCTTTTAAGTGGTGCTTCAAATCGTGGCCCATACGCTCTTCTCCGTGAAAAGCGAGAAATAAGGCTCTGAAGCTATAAAATGCGGTGACAAAAGAACCTAAGACAACGCACACATAAGCATAGGAAGCACCCGGAATTTGCGTATAACGCACCGCATCGATGATGGCGTCCTTGGAAAAGAACCCTGAAAAGGGCGGAATGGCACATAATGCCAAAGTACCAATTAAGAAAGTAATATACGTAATAGGCATGTGCTTTCTCAAACCGCCCATATGGCGCAGATCCTGATCGTGGTGCATGGCGATAATCACCGAACCCGCACCCAAGAATAATAAGGCTTTGAAAGCTGCGTGGGTCATTAAATGGAAAATACTGGCTGCGTAAGCCGAAGCCCCCGCTGCTGCCATCATATAGCCCAATTGTGATAAGGTGGAATAAGCCACAACGCGCTTAATATCGTTTTGCACAATGGCAACCAGTCCCGTAAACAAAGCGCCTGTTGCGCCGATGATCAAAATAAAACTTTGCATAGAAGGTGTATATTGGTATAAAGGAGACAAGCGTGCCACCATGAACACACCGGCTGTCACCATGGTAGCCGCATGGATCAAAGCTGAAATAGGCGTAGGACCTTCCATCGATTCAGGCAACCACACATGCAAAGGCATCTGTGCGGATTTAGCCATAGCACCTATGAATAAAAAGAATCCAATGGCGCTGATCACCGACCAACTTGTGCCGGGTAATACGGTAGCAGCTGCGGCCACCCCCGGTACGGCAGCAAATACGGAAGCATAATCTAAACTACCAAAATAAGTTAATACCCCAGCGATTCCCACCACAAAGCCAAAATCACCGACTCTATTGACTAAAAAAGCTTTTAAGCTCCCTTGATTAGCCGACTCCTTATTAAACCAAAAGCCAATCAACAGATAAGAGGCTAAACCCACGCCTTCCCAACCAAAAAATAATTGCAAGAAATTATTCGCCGTCACCAGCATCAGCATGAAAAAGGTAAACAAGGAAATATAGGCAAAAAAGCGTTGATATCCCCCATCGTCCATCATATAGCCTATGCTGTAGATATGCACCAGGAAAGAAACAAAAGTCACGGTTACCAACATGCAGGCCGTTAAGTTATCGATCAAAAAACCCACATTCAAGGTTAATTTACCACTTTGTCCCCAAAGATATAGGACACCGTCATAACTCATATTTTGACCGATGACCAGATAAGCAACATAAGCCGATAATATAAAAGAAATGCCCATTAAGCTGATGGTTAACCCATGTGCAAAACGCTTGGATACGTGCCGACAAAATAAACCGGCGCCAGCAGCACCCAACAAAGGGGCCGCAATAATCAATAGTGTTAAAGTTTTTATTATCATTCAGCACCTCGATCTGTTTGCACAAAGTTACAAATTTTTAATCGTTCCATAGCGCCCTATCCTTTCAACACATCAAGATCGCTAACGTTAATCGACTGACGTGTGCGAAACAATATAATCAAGATGGCCAATCCTATGGCTGTTTCGGCGGCCGCCACCGTTAAAATAAAAAAGACAAAAATTTGCCCGGCAGTATCCTGCAAAAAACTGGCGAAAGCAATGAAATTCATGTTAACGGCTAATAGCATTAATTCTACGCTCATCAACAAAATAATAAGATTTTTACGGTTGATCACCATCCCAGCCAAACTTAGGCCAAATAAAATAGCCCCCACGATTAAGTAGTCTGTTAAACTAATCATTTATTCTACTGCCTCCATCTCAACAACCTGCAATCGTTCTTCTTTAGTAGCCGCCAATTGCGCCGCGATACGCTGCCGTTTATTGTTCGATTTTTCGCGGTGCGTTAAGCCAATAGCAGCAACAATCGCGATCAATAAGATCACTGCCGCTAATTCAAAGGCATACACATAATGGGTGTATAACAAAGCTCCCAGAGCCTTGGTATTGCTATAATCCGCTGCCTGATGGGTACTCATTGCCAAGCCTAGATCGCCTAAGTGCCCTGGGTTAAACGCATAGACCAATACCCCCACCATTAAGGCAACGATCAATACCGCAAAAGGTAAATAACGAACAAATTTTTCTTGCACGCTTTCCTTATCCAAATTAAGCATCATCACCACGAACATAAATAAAGTCATTACTGCGCCTACATAAACAAAAATCAATAATAAGGCTAAAAATTCGGCTTCAAGTAACATCCACAAAACAGCACTCGCACAAAAAGAAACAATTAAGAAAAAGGCGGCGCGTACAGAATGTCGCGAGACGATGACCATAGTCGCACTGCCTATCAATAAAGCCGAAAATACGTAAAATACCAATTTCTCTACTATCATTTCTCTATCATCCTATCGGTAAGGCGCATCTTCACGACGCGCTTTGGCAATCTCTTTTTCATAGCGATCGCCTATTGCCAACAACATAGGCTTCGTCATAATATTCTCACCACGATTTTCGAAATGGTAGTGGCTTAAATTTGTTTCGACGATCGAGTCCACCGGGCAAGACTCTTCACAAAAACCACAATAAATACATTTGAATAGATCAATATCGTAACGCGTGGTACGTCTGGAACCATCCTCGCGAGGTGCTGCATCAATCGTAATGGCTAAAGCGGGGCACACTGCTTCGCATAATTTACAGGCAATACAACGCTCTTCTCCATTAGGGTAGCGTCGCAAAGCATGCAAACCACGAAAGCGCGATGAGATCGGCGTTTCTTCTTCAGGGTATTGAATGGTTATTTTTTTGGATAACACATAACGCCCCGTCAACTTTAAGCCAACCAGCAATTCCCACAACATAAAGCTTTTAATAATGTCTTTCAATGAGCGCATAATCTATATACTCTTACTCTTAAAAATATCCCCTACGAAAACCACGGCCCTACTTTAAATTCAATCAACAACCCTGTTATCACTATCCATACAATGGTCACCGGAATCAATACTTTCCAACCCAAATGCATGATTTGATCGTAGCGATAGCGAGGAAAGGTCGCCCGCAACCAGACATACAAAAATAAAAAGAAAGCCATCTTGGCAAAAAACCATAGAATGCCAGGCACAAAAGCAAATAAGGATCCCAATAAAGGGATACCTTCAAAAGGCGATAACCAGCCACCCAAAAATAGCACACTGGCTAAAGCGCTGATTAAAATCATATTGGCGTATTCAGCCAAAAAGAAAATGGCAAAACTCATACCCGAGTATTCCACATGAAACCCGGCGACGATTTCCGCTTCGCCTTCGGCCATATCGAAAGGGGCGCGGTTCGTTTCAGCCACACCGGAGATCCAGTAAACAATGAATAAAGGTAGCAAAGGCAGCCAATACCAATGCCAAAAACCCCCTTGCTGGTGCAAGACAATATCTTGCAAATTAGTAC
>CAMFJO010000085.1 GCA_945956945.1 uncultured Legionellales bacterium
AGGTTCTAAAAGCGCAATTCGGTTTCGATTGTTGACCGCTTGCAGTTGCGTTGCTGGCAATCGGATTACGTTCACCAAAACCTTGGCTAAATAAGCGATTACCGGATACACCCTGTGCGGCTAAATAATTAGAAACACTGCTGGCACGACGTTCGGATAAGCTTTGATTGTAAGCAGCACTACCGGTATTATCCGTGTAGCCACTGACAATCACATTGGTCTTATTGTATTCCTTCAACACCTTAGCCACAGAATTCAAGGTAGGATAGAATCCGGAATTAATATCGGCACTGTTGGTTGCAAAGGTAACATCAGAGGACATAATCAAACTGACACTGCCATCGGCATTTTTTTGTACCTGTACACCCGTACCGACTAATTCTTGACGCAGTTTGGCATTTTCTTGGTCCATATAATAACCAATACCGCCACCCACCAAGGCGCCCGAACCAGCACCAATCACAGCGCCAAGGCCTGCGTTACCGCTAGCAGCACCGATTAAAGCCCCTGCGCCAGCGCCCACTAAAGCGCCTGCACCAGCACCTTTGGCCGTATCACTGGTTTGTCTTTCGCCTGTATAAGGATTGGTCGCACAACCTACCAGGCCTATAGCCACTGCTGATAATGCAACCACTGTTTTTACTTGTTTCATACTATTCTCCAGGAATTTGAACTGACTATTCTCAGAAAGCAATCATGCGCCTAAATGGGCTAAATTACAAGAGGGGGGCATCAGGCCTTATTTATTTCCCTATACAAAACTCAGAGAAAATTTTGCCCAATAAATCATCAGAAGTAAATTCACCGGTGATTTCATTTAAGCTATTTTGCATCGCTTTTAAATCCTCGGCCAACAACTCGCCCGCTAATCTTTTTTGCAAGGCTTCTTCTGCTTTCAATAAATAGGTGTTCGCCGTTGTTAATGCTGCTAAATGTCTGCGTCTGGCAATAAAGTTTGCTTCATGATCGTTCAAATTTAAAAGAGATCTTAAATGTTGATGGAGCAAGGTCAGACCTTCTCCTGTTTTAAGCGACACACACAAAATCGTGTAGCCGTGCTGTTGATATTGTTTTGCAGATTGCTCTCTTAAATCAATTTTGTTATAGATAAAAGTGATTCTATCGTGATAACGTTTTTCCAATGGAATAGTTTTTAGATAAACCCTTATATCCTCTATGGATTCTTCCGCGCCATCGATCAGCCACAAAATATGCTGTGCCTTTTCTAAAGCCAGTAAAGCTCTACGGATCCCTTCCTGTTCGACAACGTCGTCACTGTCTCTCAGCCCCGCCGTATCGATAATATGCAGAGGAACACCGTCTATTTGAATATATTCTTGTAAAATATCGCGCGTCGTTCCGGGAATGGGTGTCACAATAGCACTGTCCTTGCCGCTCAAATAATTTAATAAGCTCGATTTACCGGCATTGGGTCTACCCGCTAAGGCAATGGTCACACCTTCTTGTAAGATAACCCCTTTTTCGGCCTGTTGAAAAATAGCATTTAAATCTTTTGCAATAATAGCCAATTTATCGGATACTTGTTTATCCGCTATAAAATCGATTTCCTCATCCGGAAAATCAATAGCAGCTTCTACGTACATCCGTAAATGGATCACCTTTTCAACCAAGGCATTAATTTTTTTAGAAAACTCCCCCTCTAAAGATTTTAAGGCGCTGCGCGCAGCAGTTGCGGAGCCTGCAGCAATGAGATCGGCAATCGCTTCAGCTTGGGTTAAATCTATTTTTTGGTTGAAAAAGGCGCGTTCACTGAATTCCCCGGGACGTGCCAAACGCGCCCCCTGATCTAAAATCGCTTGCACCATAAGATCCAATAACACCGGGCTACCATGCAGGTGAAATTCTAAAACATCTTCGCCGGTAAAAGAATGCGGGGTTTTGAAATAAAGCAATAAACCTTTGTCTATTAAGCGCCGTTCTTTATCATAAAAAGAACGATAGATAGCCAAACGAGGCGCCGGTAAATCACCGGCAATGGCAGTTGCAATCGTTTGACATAAGGGACCTGAGACACGCACTACACCAATGCCAGCTCTGCCTTGGGCAGTCGCTGGCGCTACAATAGTGTCTTCAATATAAATTCGTGTCATCGTCTTTTGTGAGTAGATTTTTCATAACTGCGTGTGATGTACCATTGTTGTAAAATGGAGACAGTATTATTGACAACCCAGTACAACACTAAACCTGCAGGGAACATCATGAACAACACACCAAACACCAAGGGCAATACCATCATCATTTTGGCTTGCATGGGATCCGGCGGCGTAGGGCTTAATTTCTGTTGTATAAACATCGTGACGATCATCAAGATAGGCAGAATATAATAGGGATCGCGTAAGGACAAATCGTGGATCCATAGTATAAAGGGTGCTTGTCTTAAAGCCACACTTTCGGCCAATAACCAATAGAGAGCTATAAAGAATGGAATTTGTATGACGATCGGCAAACAGCCTCCCAGAGGATTTACTTTTTCTGACTTATACAATTCCATGGTGGCTTGACTCATTTTTTGCCTATCGTCACCAAAACGCTCCTTCAAAGCCTGCATCTTGGGTTGCAATTCCCGCATTTTCGCCATGGATTTATAGCTCATGGAAGATAACTTGTAAAAAGCCAATTTAATGAAGACAGTTAAAATGACAATAGACCAACCCCAGTTATTAACAACCGCGTGTATACGCGTCATTAGCCATAAAAATAATATGGATATAGGCCATAAGAAACCATAATCAATCGTCAAATTTAATTTAGGAGAAACCGCTTGCAATTGCTCATTGATTTCAGGTCCTACATACAATTGCATTTGCGTACTATAATCTTGACCTGGAGCAACATTAATTTGCGGCCCCATCATACCAATAGTGTATAAACCATTTTGATACACTTGAGAATAGAAATGTTGGTTGCTGTCCGCAGGCGGCACCCATGCCGATAAGAAATAATGTTGTTGCATCGCCACCCAACCGCCTTGTACGATAGGGTTAGATAATAGAGTTTCACCATTTTTTTGTAATTTGTCCATATCTTTGAAACTGATTTTTTTATAGGATGAATCCGGCGTCGATAAGGAAGCGCCAAAATAGGCATGGGTAAACCCGTTTTTCTCTACAGGTGGATTATCTACGCGCATGATTTGCGAATACAAATTACCTTGCCACGAGGTGGTCGCTGCATTGCGTAAACGATATTGAATATCGATAGCATATTTACCACGGTGAAATACATATTCTTTTTCTACCGTTAACCCATTTCCTTGCCAACGCAACACCACATTTAAAGTATCTTGCCCTGATTGCAATTCATAGACCGTACTGTCCGCTGTAAATACCGCTTGATGCGTTAAAGATGAAGGAAAACCCTCACTGCCTACCAAGATACTGTTAGCCAGATACTTCGTTGCATCTTGGTTATTGAATAAAATAACCGGGTCCTGGGGTGTGTTCCAATATTTAGGGTATTGTAGTAATTGTGCTTGTACAATATCGCCACCCTTGGTATCTATGGTGAGATCCAGAACATCGGTTTTTACATGGATACCTTGCCCTTCTTGGGTCGCACTCGGCACCGATTGCATAGGCGCTGTTCTTGGCGCCGTGTTCATTTGCGGTGAAGTAAGCGCAGGTAAGGCGGCACCATTGGTATTGGCTATCGCTGGAATGGGTGCTTGGGCAACGGTTGTCGCGGGATGTTCTTCGCCCCACGCGTTCCATAATAGATAACCTGTTAAACACAAGACAACAAATAATATAAATCGTAATTGTTCCATTTTATACCTTAATATAGTTAGGGAATGGGATCGTATCCACCCGCATGCCACGGATGGCATTTCATTATCCTTTTTAACACCAACCAGCTGCCCTGCAAAAAACCTTTTTGCTCTAAAGCGCCTATCGCATACACCGAGCAAGAAGGATAAAATCGGCAACAGGGACCCAGAACAGGGCTTAACACTAGACGGTAGGCCCTAATAGCGCCTATCAAGATGAAGGTCCATACCCGGCTAATTTGTTCCATACCCTATCTAACCTTTGTGTCAATTCATCGTGGTTTAAATCAGCGATGCCTTTTTTAGCTAAAATGACGATATCCCAATAGACAATATCGTGTTGATGATGGCGAAAGTATTCACGACATTGACGTTTCACCCAATTACGCCGCGTTGCTCTTTTCACATGCTTCTTGGCGACAATCAACCCCAATCGCCCATGTCCCACGGTATTCTTGCGGGCTAATAATAAGAAAACATCGGCGCCCAAGCGATGTTGCGGCGCGCTCATAACATGGTGAAAATCGATACGGTCTAATAAGCGGTGCTGCCGGGTAAAGGGAAAAATGGGAGATTCCCTATGGGGCACCTTCAGTCTCCTATCTATATATCAATGGCTTAGGCGCTTAATACCTTACGGCCTTTAGCACGACGACGGCTCAAAACCTTACGGCCATTTTTAGTGCTCATACGGGCCCTAAAACCATGATCGTTCTTACGTTTGCGAATACTGGGTTGAAAAGTGCGCTTCATAAATCATTCCACCTTAAACATGTTCTTTTTTTGTTCAAAATAAGCCTTAAACGGCTAAAATAGCTGCCTATGATATTTTTATTCACCCCATTTGTCAATGGGGTGAGGAATTTGAACAGAACTGACTTATTAGAAATAGAATATAACCGTCAGGACAATGATGCTATTATTCCATTACATAGGTAGCCTAGGCGGGGGCGACATCTCTGCTAGAGTTTTGCTTTCCCCAATGACACTGAGATGCCCCGGAATACCGGCTATTCTTTTCCCTATTCCTTGCAAAAAGGTGTGCCTATTTTCTGATAGTACGACAGTTGGCGGATTTCCTTCAGCATTGACGCTACCAACAACAGAAGCAGGCGCAACAACCGGCGGCAATAGCCGACTTTCTTCATCTACCACAGGCAGTGCATTTCTGCTTGACGACTCAGATGACACGCTACTGCCGGCTGTTTTACTCTTTTGGTGATGGAGTGAAAATAGGTGCAAATTGGCAAATACCACGGGGAAAAGCACCGCCGCCATAATTAAACCCGGCAATTCCGTTTTTTCGAAGAACTGCATGGTCGCCGCGGCGAAAAGGCCTACCTTCAAAAAGAACATGGTGAAAAAAGTGACGGCTCTATAATCATCACCCGGATAGTGCGCACTCCTCATAGCATCGGCTAAAGCTTCGATGGCGAATAA
>CAMFJO010000086.1 GCA_945956945.1 uncultured Legionellales bacterium
TTGTACACTAAATACGGGGACACCACCTGAGCGTTGTCCGTCCCAAAAAAATGACAATAACATACTGGCAACCGGTTGGAAGATTGCCCCACTTACCACCACAAACATATTGTTTAAACCAATGGCTGTACCCACAGTATCTGCACTATTGCGATCTTGCACCACCGCAAAAGCGAAAGATTGCCCTGAAGCTGCCAAACCAAAGATAAACAACCAAATAGACAAACTCACATAAGACAAGATAGGGCCGTAAAGCAACATACAAATGGAAACCAGCCCTAAGATTAAACAACCTGATAATACTGTCTTGCGCGTTTTAAGCACATTTGAGACATAACCGGCCAAGGGGCTGCCTATTCCCATTCCCAACCAATAACACACTAACAAAGAAGATACCGTACTCGCGCTATAATGATAAGCTTGCATCAAATAAGGCACACCCCACAATTCAGCGAATACCACCGCCGGCGTCCAAATAATTAAAGAATACAAACCAATGGCCCAGGTATGCGACCGTTTCAGCACAGACCATAATCCGGCGATCCCTCTGGAAACTTTTTTGGTGGTTGTGACCACACGTTGATGGTGTGCTGGATAATCTCGCACACACAATACTATCAGCAGCGCTAAACCAAAACCGATACAAGAAATAGTGAAGATAGATTGTCGCCAACCGGAAGCTTGTACGGCATTGGCCAAAGGTGCTTGCCCTAGAATAGAGCCTAAACAAGACATAAATTGCACAACGCCAGCCAATATGCCGAAATAGCGCGCTGGAAACCAATGGGTTATCAACACCAAAGTTCCTATGAAAGAAAAGGCAGCGCCCGCGCCTGTTAAAAATCGACCCAAACACAAGGTGAGCATTGTATGGCCCAGGCTAAAGAAAAGCCCCCCTAATGCGCAAATGGCTGTGGCCGTAGCCAATATAAAACGTGGGCTGAATTTATCATAAGATAAACCCGCGGGTAATTGCATCGGAGCATACGCATAAAAGAAAAATGCGGACATGATACCCAGACCAGTGGCACCCAAGCCCAATTCACCCATTAAATCGTGCGTGATAACGGAAGGCGCTACCTGCAATACAAAGTCGTACAAATAAAATAAAGAGGCTAAAAAACATACAAGGCCGGCACGCGCATAGTAGCGCCAATGTGTCGGAAAATCCTCTGTAAGCATCCGCTCGCTCCTTTGAATTGTAGAAGATGGTGCGCAGTATACTATAAAAAATTGCTATTGTCATATAATCTTAGGGTGATATTCCTGAGGGCTAGAATCTGTTGACAGGGAATTTGTCGATGCAAAATACGGACAAACCTAGGCCCTATTGTATCACTGATAAAATTGGGTATAATGGAGCACCATGTTGTTTGAATACCCGCTTTCCTATCACACCCAATCTACACCGTTATTGGCGATAATACGCCAGCGCGCACAGGCGGTATTATTGCAAAGTGCAGCCTCATCCACAGGACGATACGATATTATCAGCGCCGATCCTCTTTTAACCCTCATTCAGTATCCACAAAAAACCGTCTTAGTACGAGGGACACATCAAGAAATTATAAACAGCGATCCTATAGATTATATGATTGCCCAATTACCACCCAAATTACCACAGAGCCGCTACCCTTTTATCGGCGGTATGATTGGCTATTGGGCCTATGATTGGGGATTATCCTTGCAGAGAATTAAACGTCATATTGAACCGCACCATCCGCTACCCCTACTGAATTTAAGTCTATACGATTGGGCGATCATTATCGATCACCAGAATAAGACAAGTACTTATGTTTCTTATAATACCCAAAAAGATCATCTCGCTTTTATAAACGACCTGCTGAATACGCCAGCTGCTCCTGAGATTCCGTTTCAATTAACAAGGACTTGGCATAGTAATATAGATTATGCTCAATACCGACAACAATTTTCTCACATACAGGAACATTTGCATAAAGGAGATTGTTATCAAGTCAATTTCTCGCAGCGTTTTTTTGCTGATTACACCGGAGATCCGTGGCAAGCCTATCAACATCTGATGCATTCTTGTAGCGCTGCCTTTTGTGCTTATTTAAATTGCGGTGATCACCAGATCTTGAGCTTATCGCCAGAGCGTTTTTTAAAAGTAGAAAACAATAGAGTCGAAACCAAACCCATTAAGGGGACCAGACCTCGCGGCAAAACAACGGCCCAGGATGTACAATTGGCTTTAGAACTGCAGCACAGCGAAAAGGATCGCGCGGAGAATGTCATGATAGTCGATATGCTCCGCAATGATTTAGGCCGCCTTTGTACGACGGACAGTATTTCGGTGCCCCATTTGTGCGCTTTAGAAAGTTACCACAATGTACACCATCTGGTGAGTACGATACAAGGACGACTGCCAGCAGACTGTCATCCGCTGCAATTGTTAAAAAGTATGTTTCCCGGTGCTTCCATTACGGGGGCACCCAAAAGACGCGTGATGGAAATCATTGAAAATTTAGAAAGCCATCAACGCCATATTTATTGTGGCACCATAGGCTATTACAGTGTGGATGGGCAATTAGACAGCAATATCGCCATTCGTACCGCATTGTGTTATGACGGACACATAGAGATTTCCGGCGGCGGCGGAATCGTTCTGGATTCCCAAGTGGAAGAAGAATATCAGGAAATCCAAAATAAAGTAGGCGGGATGTTAAATATCATAGCAAGTATCTAGATCTTATTGGTGTTTGATTTATTAATCGATTTCTAAAATAATGGTACTTTCACCAAGAAGCCGCATATTGGGATGCAGGTTGCGCGAAAAACGCTAGGGAAAAAGCGGAGTTGACTAAAGCGTCAATGAGCATTTTTCGCTAGCGTTTTTCGCGCAAGATGCGTCCAATATGCTGCTTCTAACGAGCGCGTATCAGCAACACCCCACCCTGCCACTGCTGTCTGGAAATATTTTCTGGCGGTAAATGCGGCGCTAAATTTAAACGCCGGATCATAAAACCATCCATCTCATCCATTAAATACACCGTAGGCGGTGGCATATCGCTCAGCGTGACTGCAATCCCACCATATTTAAGAGGATGACGCGTGATTTTTTCATAGGTAACAGTTCCATACCATAAAGGGATTTCATTGTCTACCACATCCATACTCGCTGCCCATAAACGCAATACAGCTACGGTGCCATTTTTATTATCCAGACTGTGCACAAACACAGCTGCTGGGGCTTTGCCTTGGTATAAAGGAGGAAACAGAGTCAGCCTATTTCTATCATTAGAATTGGCTAAATGATTAACGGCATTAATCCAGGCCGAACGCGGTAAAAGAACCCAATCATTTTTTTGCAATCGGTTGATGATATGATCCAAGTTATCTACCCATTGCACATTCATTAAATCACGCACACGACCCAATCGGTCTTTTCTATAGATCAATACCTCATTATTGTTTTGACGCCACCATTGCATGGCTACCACGGTATGGGTAGGCCAAACAGGGACATATATTGCCTTATCTTTTTTGAAATGCATTTCCATCTTAAGCCCTAGAAAAACCAAAAAAGAAATCGCCACAATAATATTAAAGGTTTTTACTGAAAAACGTGGTGCCGGCTTGCACCTAAAAGACAAGGTCACCACCATCGCTGAAATCCATCCGGCTAATATACCGGCCAAGATATCAGTAAACCAATGAGCACCTAAATATAAACGGGTAAAAATAATCAAGGCGATAATAGTCGTGCAAGTACCATATATAATACGGCGTGGATGTGTTGGTAATAAACGCTCCAATACAATGGCGTAAAAAGCATAGATAGCCACACTAATTGTGGTATGCCCACTGGGAAATGAATTGCCATCTAAGAAAACATTTAAACCGCCCGGTCTTGGCGAATGAAAAATATACTTGCTAACCCCCACAATACCATAGCTAATCAGCACAATACCTAACCAATGGCAAGCCATATACCATTGTTTGCGCCATAGAAGCCATAATACCGCCACCGCGATCACCGGACCTAACACCATCTTATCGCCAGCATAGGTGAAGAAGAGCATGACTTTTTGTACGCCAGGAGCATATAAATTACGGAAAAATTGGTTGATAGGTAAATTCAAATCATATAAGCCACTTTGCGTCATCACCATGGCTGTCAGTACTAAAAAGAATATTCCCGCTATAATAATCCCTACCAGAAGATTTAATTGACTATGACCTTCTTGTCTTTCTGGATCTTGTAATAAACGATACAAAGGATTGATCTTGGGCGTATGCTTGATAGCTTCCCATAACTTATCCATACCGCGGGTTATCCAATGCATGATTTTAAAAAATAAGCTCTTTAAAAACCACGCAGTCAAAAATAGCAGCCCAAATACACACAGTAGCAACAAAATAAAACGTGTCGCTACTTCTGGTGGGAATTGTAATGCTGCTAAACCAATGAGAATGCCGGGAACGATATAAGCAGGAGCCCATAATACGGCAGAAGTCACATTAGAAAAGAAAAAACGCCATGAGTTCATGCGCATCATCCCTGCAATAACCGGAACAACGGGCCTTACAGGTGAAAAACGGGCTAAAAATACACTTTTACCACCGTGTGCTGCAAAAAATTGTTCGCCTTTTAATAGAAATTTAGGATAACGGCTAAAAGGCCACATATTATGGATACTGTCCTTGAAATAATAGCCGACTCTATAACTTAAACCATCACCAGCGATGGCACCTAAAATAGCTGCAATTAAAGTAGGCCACGCGGGTAAAATTTCCACACCGACTAAAATACCTGCGGCAGTCATCATGAGAGATCCGGGCACCAATAATCCCACAAAAGCCAGTGATTCAAATAAAGAAATGATAAATACCATTATCAGGCTAATCGTTGTATGCATTTGTAACCATCCCAGGAATGGTTTTAAATGATCAAAAAATTCCATTGATACTCATCCTAGTAATAAATTATCAGTCAATCGCCACGCCTTTGGCTTGCAAATCGGCATGATACGAGGAACGTACTAAAGGCCCGCTGGCCACATGGGTAAATCCTAGCTGCTTTGCCAATTGTGCCAATTGCTTAAATTCCGCGGGCGGCACATAGCGCATCACGGGCGAATGATAACGACTCGGTTGTAAATATTGCCCTATGGTAACCATATTGACATCG
>CAMFJO010000087.1 GCA_945956945.1 uncultured Legionellales bacterium
TCATAGCATTCTCGTGGCATTGACTTTATCTCTTCTGGGCTCGGTACATTTATCAATTCAGCCTGAAGATTAGACTCATCTTGACGGGTTAATATTTCCCTTAGTTGTTGTTCTTGTTCTTCAGGGCTTAAGTTTTTTAAGAAGGCATAGACAGCCATTCCTCTTTCATACACTTGTTGACGGTCGTCAATGCCGCGAAGTTTTTCACTAAAACGCTGCATTCGCCCATGGAGATCGTATAAACCCAAAAAATCAATAGGAAACATATAGAAGAAAGAAAGAACTGTCTCTATATTCAGTGCTATTGGTGGTAACAAGGCTCTAGCGCTACTAGAAGTATAGACACCAATGTAAACATCCACCCCCGCTGTTAATATGGCCGGCACTACATAAGGTAGAGCGGATTTTACCGCTGCTAAAAATTGTCTACGCGATTTTTTCCCCTCATAGAATGGCTTGACTGCATCTTTAGCTCTATCAAAATTAACGCCTCGTAGAACACCATTGATAGGGACTGTTGTTAAACCCGGAACAACATAATTTGTTACCACATTCGCTGCTACACTTTTCCCTTGGTAAACCAGGGATAATAAATAACTCAACATATCCCCTTCAGCAAATATGGTGGTTAAACAAGAACTCGTTCCGCCGGCTAAAATAACCATTAAAGCACCGTTTCCCTGAGGATCAGGCGTCTGCACTAAAGATTGATCTTCGCTATCGGTAGAACTATCAGATTCTACAGCGGGATCTTCGCTATCGATATAACTAGCAGATTTTACATCAACATTTTCTCGGTGACTTTGAGTTTCTGAAATATAAATTGTACTTGTTCCATCGGTGATGGAATAAGTCCCATCAACGGGTAGGGTTCGGACAGAGGGTGGTGTATTTTGGGGCATGATATTTAACCTTAAATCTAACTTTATTTTTTGTTATACTAAAAACCAAAATCAGCATAGTGAATCATCAATATGCTTTATGTTATCCATCAATGGAAAAAGATTTTATAAAAAAGAATCGCTGTCTATGCTAAGCTCTTCCTAGGTGCTAACAACGACAGGAGAATTATCAATAGGTTATTACCGAACCCACGGACATTCGCTGCGCAAATTGTACGCGGTATTGGTCATTGAAACAAGCGCTTAATTGAAATTGATAGCAATTTACCAGGAATTTGCCATAAAAATTTCTTAAAGACTTAAATAACAAAACAAATTTATTTCAAAAGAATTCAATAAATTCTATATGGATAAAAATTTGCTTAAACAATGGAAGCAGAATAAGACTACGCCCGGTGTTGTGCGCGTAAATAAGAATTCACTGCCCAATAGCCTCCCAAAGCCCCTAACACGCTGCCGATACCCACCAGAGCAGCTAAGGTCACCATCCCCAAATAAGGGGCATGGAAACTGACGCCATAAGAATCCGCCAAATTGCGCACGCTCGGTGTTAACACCAACAAAATTAAATTATCCATCATCCACGCTAGCAACCCGCCCCAAAAGCCATATTGCAAGCCCATGTAAATAAAGGGTCTGCGAATATAAGGATCCGTTGCCCCTACTAATTGATAGATTTGAATTTGTTTGTGATAGCGTTGAATTAAATAACGAATCGCATTGATCACCACCAACAATACGCCTAAACCTAATAGCAAAGCCAAAGCATAGACCGTACGTTGCCCTATAATGAGCAAACTGTGTAGACGCTTCAACCATTTAAAATCTAAGGTGGCATTATCGACACCGGGCAAATTTCTTAAAAAAGTGGTGAGTTTTTCCAGCTCATCATCATTTTCACCCACCAGTTTAGGCTCTACCGTGATCACCGCCGGTAAGGGATTGTCGTTCAAACTCTCGTTTAAGCCTTGCAAACCGATACGCTCTGAAAATTCTTTTAAGCCTTCTTCGGGCGAAATATACTGTACTGAGGCAATCGCTTTGTTATTCTTCAATACGGCCATTAAATTATCGACTTCTTCATTACTGATATTCATTCTTAAAAATAAAGAGATTTGTGCATTGTGGCTTAAACCCGCAGTTAAGCCTTTCATGTTATGAACTGCTGTCCATAGACCTGCAGGTAATGCAATGGAAACCCCTATCATTAAAAAAGTCAATAAGGTTCCCAATTGAGTTTGTCTTAATTCTTGTGCGCTTTGTCTTAAGGCATCGTAATGACCTAATAAATATTGTCGCATTCTAAACACGGCCGTTTCCCACCACGAATGCGCGCTGAGTTTGGTTGCACTTTCAAATATTCTTTCCTCCATCATAGGATTTCCTCACTCATCATTCTCACCCCCGTACTAACCATACGACCCTGATGTAAAGTTAAAATGCGATGACGCAAATGACCAATCAAACCCAGATCGTGGGTGGCAATCAATACCGTGACACCGATTTGGTTAAATTGTTCAAACAGATGCATAATTTCTGCAGACAAACTGGGATCTAGGTTTCCCGTGGGCTCATCCGCCAATAACAATTTAGGTTTGTGTACAATCGCTCTGGCAATACTCACACGCTCTTGTTCACCCTGTGATAAAGTTTCGATGGGCATTTTTTCTTTGCTTAACAAACCTACCTTATCTAAAGCAGCGCGCACGCGGCTGGCAATATCTTGATGCCTAAACCCCGCAAACACCAAGGGTAAGGCCACATTTTGATGGACATTCGAATTGGGCAAAAGATAAGGATCTTGTAAAATAACGCCGATAGAACGCCTGAAATAAGCAATTTCTCGGCCTTTTATTTTATCTAAGGGATGATGGTTCACAATGACCTGGCCGCTGGAACAACGTTCCATCAATAAAATAATTTTTAGTAAAGTACTTTTACCTGCGCCAGAATGTCCTGTGAGAAAAGCCATCTCGCCATCACCCAATTCAAAACTCACCTGTTTTAAAGCAGGAAAACCATTGCCATAGGTTTTGGTAACATGGTTAAAACTAATCATTCATTACTCTCCTCAGCAAATAAGGCTGCCACAAAATCTTCCCCATTAAAAGGTTTTAAATCTTCTATGCCTTCGCCCACACCGATAAAACGAATAGGCAATTGCAATTCTTTAGCGATGGCAAACACAATGCCGCCTTTGGCCGTACCATCTAATTTGGTGATCACTAAACCTGTGACACCCACCGCTTCTTTAAATTGAATAGCTTGTGTCAGCGCATTTTGCCCTATGCTAGCATCCAAAACCAACAACACTTCATGTGGCGCATTCGGCGATAATTTAGCGATCACACGTTTTACTTTTTTTAATTCTTCCATTAAATTATGCTGTGTGTGTAAACGTCCTGCTGTATCGGCAAGCAACACATCCATATGACGGGCTTTTGCCGCCTGCATGGCATCATACATGACGGCAGGAGAATCGCCTTGGGGATTCGCAATCACCGCAATACCATTGCGTTCACCCCATACCTGCAATTGCTCTACAGCAGCAGCTCTAAAAGTATCCCCAGCCGCTAGCATCACTTTTTTGTGATCCTTTTGTAAATGTTTGGCTAGCTTGCCAATCGTCGTGGTTTTACCCGCACCATTGATCCCCACCATTAAAATCACATAGGGCTCATCCATAGAGTCAATGTGCAAAGGTTGGGTCACCGGTAATAACAAAGCTTGTAAATGTGTCTGTAATGCCGCCCACAAAGCTTCGCCATCGTTCAATTGCTTGCGTTTTAATTGACTGCTCAGATCCGCAATAATTCCTCTGGTCACCGCCACACCGACATCGGCCGATAATAAGGCTTCTTCAATGTCTTCCAATAGGCTCTCGTCTATGACTTTTTTGCCTAAAATAAGATTGCCCACTTTTGAGACCAAGCCTTGACGCGTTCGGGTTAAGCCCTGCGTTAATTTTTTGAAAAACCCCACCGACTGCTCTGTCGATACCGAGGATACCTCAGCCTGTTCTTTTTTATTACGATTTAGAAATTTCAACATATCCGATTAAAACTCTCTTTGATTTAGGAAGCGTTAAAGTATATTATAGAGACAACAGCCCCCTAAAAGCGAGTATGTCCATGCCCTATTTATCCCTACACCGCCTGCGTGCAGGCTTAGGTTGTCTACTATTCCTTATCAGCAGCTCAATTTTTGCGCAAACGACTTTCCAATCGAAAACCCTTGATAATGGATTGACCATTTATGTCAAAGAAGACCATCGCGCCCCGGTGCTCATTTCCGAAGTTTGGTATAAAGTGGGTAGCAGCTATGAATCCATGGGGAATACGGGTATCTCTCATTTATTAGAGCATATGATGTACAACGGCACCCCCAAATATGGGAAAGGGGTATTTGATCAACTCATTGCCGAAAACGGCGGCAAGCAAAATGCGTTTACCTACGACGATTTTACGGCCTATTATCAGCAATTGGCTGCGGATAAATTACCTTTAGCTTTTGAATTAGAAGCCGATCGCATGCGGCATTTAAGTTTAAGCCCCGATGCCTTTAACCAGGAGATTAAAGTCGTACGTGAGGAACGCCGCTGGCGTACAGATAACAACCCGATGGGCAAAATGAGCGAACAATTTTTAAGTCAAGCTTATGTGGCTTTGCCTTATCATAATCCTACGGTAGGTTGGCCCGCTGATTTACAAAATATTACGGTGGAAGATCTGCGTGCGTGGTATCAACGTTGGTATGCGCCTAACAATGCCTTCATCGTAGTGGTAGGCGATGTTAAAGCCGATGAAGTTTTTAGTTTAGCACAAAAGTATTTTGGTTCTTTGAAACCGATGACCTTGCCACCTTCTAAACCGCAATTAGAATTGACCAACCCGGGAATGCGTCGTATTAATTTAAAGATCCCTGCGCAAGTGCCGGTTTTAATGATGGGCTACAGTGCGCCTACCATTATGTCTAACAAAAATAGTATTGATCCTTATGCGCTAGATGTATTAGGAACTATTTTAGCGGGCAGCGACAGCGCTCGCTTACAACAAAATCTAGTGCGACATCAGGAATTAGCCAGTAGCGTCGATATCGATTATGAATTGTATAAACGTTTTTCAAGTTTATTTGTTATTCAAGCTATCCCGCAGCAAGGTGTTAGCCTCAACACCTTAGAAAAAGCCATCAATGCCCAAATTAAATTGCTGCAACAAGCGCCTATCAGCAATGAAGAATTAGAA
>CAMFJO010000088.1 GCA_945956945.1 uncultured Legionellales bacterium
CAATATTATTAGGGGTTCTTATAACCTGTTCTTCAAATAATTTATGAATCGTTTTGTGATTTAGGCAACTCATCTCTGTGTTATTCCATCCATGCGCTATTTTTTGATACTCTGCCTCACTTAACAAATTAACTGTTGTTAAATTTTCATCCAGAAAATTATTTCCAATATAGTGATCAAAAAGAGTGGCTATACAGTGGGCAATGCTGCTTAGCTGTACAGAGTATTGTTTCATACCTTGAATAGTAATAGCATCATTTTCCAGGTTGATGTGGATCTTATGTTTATCAATGTATTCGTCTGTTCTATTGAAAGTAACAGCGATATCGGTTAATAAAGACAAATGATATCGATATCCAAAATCTTTTATTAAAAAATAGGATTTCTGTTTTAGGGAATCTAAAGAACTCCTCAGTTCAGAAAATGTCTGCGTCAACATACTTCGACTTACCTGAATAAAACACCGCTTTTCCACAAGGTTTTTTAGCGTATCAGGCATCGTGCCATCAAAATCATATAAAGAAAAAATAAAATTTTTATGAAAAAATCGACTCAAAGTCAAATAAGTTATTGCTAGCGCTGTCTTGGGATCTATTTGATTCGGTATGGAAATTTTTTCTATATAAGAGTCCACAACATCATGATGGGTTATCTGGTCAAGAATAGAAAAAGAGGCTTCTGTACTCTGTAAATAGTCCGTAATCGATTGCTTCTGTTTTAGCTCACGCGCTTTGATCTCTGCAAGGTATAATAAGTCATTCTCACTCAATCGATAAGATTGTGACAAGTCATGGGGTGTTATAAGGATATCGACCTTATTTCCATAAATATTTAATACCGTTCTAAAGAGAATCTCTTTACTATTTCTTTCCAGCTTTTCAGAGGTTAATAATTTTTGATTAGGCTCAGCCAGTATATAGAATCTATTATTTATAAAAATCTTAACGCTGGCAATGTTATTATTATAGCCCTCCCCGAAAGTTAGACCTCGAATCAATCTGTCTAAAGTAGAAAAATCTTGAATGCCATTAACCAGTGCATAATTTTCAGGAATGTGCTGTAATCCATAGTAGGTTCTGTGAGCACTATTTTGCTTGGATAGCGATATTGTTGCAGCATCGATACGCTGGATAACTTCTTTAAATACAACCAATAATTGTTGACTGCATTTCAGATTTAAGGACATAGCCGTTTCGTTTTTTTCGATAGGGATGGCCGCTTGCAAAACAATGTCCCCTGCATCTACTTCAGAAGTAATACAATGTAAACTAACCCCATGTGTTTTTTCGCCATTGATAATTGCCCAAGTAGTGCTATTTATACCTGCGTACTGAGGAAGTAAGCTATCATGGTAATTTAAAGCTAGAATAATTTTATTTCGTTCGAAAAATAATTGCGGAATAATATGGAAGTTCACGATGCTAAAAAGATAAAACTCGGTATCGTGAATTTCATCCAATTTGGAAAATGGCAAAACTAAAACTGAATTTTGCTGACCCCATTCAATAACAATGGGATCATCTGATACAATAGAAATTATGTCCCAATTGTTATGTAATAGATATTCGACACATTGAATACATAATTTGGTACTGCCTAATACCAAGGCTTTTTTTTTGATAATAATTTCCTCGAAATACTCATATTCATAATTAAGTTACCCTTAGCCGTCAAGTTTTATTCGTTCATAAATTTCTATTACGAAGGTTCGTTTTTAAAATTAAATCTTAAGCTATTATAACACAATTTATAGCATACCGCATTTAGAAATACGGAACATAAATAAGATTGAAGTTAAACCCACTAAATAATTTATAGTGCTCCTTCCGCCATTCTAATGCAGGGACTATATACAGGTCTAACTTTTTAAAATAACAGGTAAATCCACTCCAAATTCTACTAAAAAATAGCACGCGCGATATAGGCAAAATGATAAGTGGCTGATTTATTGTGGCTTTTTGAATAAACACTTTTCACTTCACGCGATTACGCGCTAAGGCTGCCAGATACGCCGCATCAATATCGCCCGTAATATAATCGCCGCTAAACACTGAATCTTCAAAACGGGTAATATCGGGATTACCCTCACGCACTGCGGCAATAAGATCAGCCAGATCCTGGAATATCAAACCATCGGCACCCAATAATGCTTTAATTTCTTTTACACTGTGATTATGGGCAATGAGATCTTCAGCGCGCGGCATATCGATACCATACACATTGGGTGAAATAACCGGCGGCGCCGCAGAAGCAAAATAAACTTTGGAGGCACCCGCATCGCGGGCTAATTGAATGATTTCCTTAGAAGTGGTACCGCGGACAATGGAATCATCCACCAATAACACATTTTTGCCCTTAAATTCCAGATCGATGGCATTGAGTTTACGTTGTACAGATTTACGTCGAATTGCCTGACCCGGCATGATAAAAGTACGGCCGATGTAATGGTTTTTCACCAAGCCTTCTCTATACTTTAAGCCCAACCGCAAAGACATGGCATAAGCTGCTGTACGGCTGGTTTCAGGTACCGGCATCACCACATCAATATCGTGATCTGGCCACTCACGCAACAATTTTTCGGCAAGGTATTCACCTAATTTTAAGCGCACCTTATAAACCAGAATCTTGGACATGATAGAATCGGGTCTGGATAAATAAACAAATTCAAACAAGCAGGGTGATAATTGCGGCGCCTTCGCACATTGCAGCCGCTGTACTTGCCTGTCTTCGCTAATAAACACCGCCTCTCCTGGCGCGACATCATTCAATAACTGAAATCCTAAGCTATTTAAAGCCACCGTTTCCGAGGCAAATAGATAATCCGGTTCTGCGCTGCCATTTTCTCTTATCCCCAAGGATAAAGGCCGGATGCCATAAGGATCTCTAAAGGCTAATAAGCCATAGCCCGCTATTAATATAATCACCGCATAAGCGCCCTTGCAGCGAAGATGCAATTGTTTGACCGCACTAAATAGTTTTTGTGTCGTTAATTCGCCTGAAGCCACACGCTGCAGTTCTTCTGCAAAAACATTCAATAAGACTTCAGAATCGGATTGTGTATTTAAATGTCTAAACCCTTTTTGCCATAATTCTTTTTGCAAACTGGCCGCATTCGTCAGATTACCATTGTGTACCAAACACAAACCATAGGGAGAATTCACATACAAAGGCTGCGCCTCAGCAGCAGAATCAGTCCCGGCAGTGGGATAACGTACATGCCCCAAACCATAATGACCCCGCAAGCGTAAAATATCTTGAGCACTAATCACATCGCGGACAAAACCTTTACCCTTTTGTAAATGCAATTGCCTGTCCTCACAGGTAACCATACCGGCTGCATCTTGGCCTCTGTGCTGTAATAAAGTTAAGGCATCGTATAATTCCGCGCTTAAATTCTGTTTAGAAACAAGACCAACTATTCCACACACACCATTACCCTCTTAGGTTGTTTTGAACTCGTCAGTGGTTGTCTTTGTACCATCTTTGGCAACCGATGTATAATCATTATGATATTGATCCAACCACGCAAAACTGTTTTGTAAAAATTTAACCATTCCAGAATCCTGCCACCACGATCTTTCTTTTAAGGCAGTATTGGAAATACCCCACACAATCAAGCCGATCACCACAAAACCGCGCATGATGCCAAATAAAAACCCGATGAATTTGTCTAAATAAGTGGATTCTGCTTTTTTCATAAAGTGCAAAATCAGTTTTTGTAGCACCGTACCAACCAATAAGGTTGCTAAAATAATCGCAATGACCGCAGCCCATAAACGTGCGCTATCATTAGGAATCACATCGACAAAATACGCTGACAGGCGCGTCGAGTATTGGAACGCCAGCCATAATGCCGCCAAAATAACCAACAAGGATAAAGATTCCCGCACAAAGCCGCGCATGAACCCCACCAAGCTAGACACCACGACGATGGCAATTAAAATATAATCTAAACCATTCAATGTAATCGACATATTATTTTCTCCATTTAATTCCTTTGTAACGAGGCGCTACTTTGTTTCTATAGCGAAGCCTCATCCTATAGATCTATATTCGTAAGTGAGTAGTTACATTCCACTTGCATCACTTCTGCTACGGTATGAAAAGAACCAAAAACCAATACCGTCTCGGTTGCCGCGGCCTGTTGTCGTGCGGCAGTATAAGCGTCCTCAATTGTGCCATATTTTTGATAGGATGTGATCCCCACCGTCTCAAAATCCCTTGAAATTGACTCTAAAGAGGCAGCGTTGTCCGCTTTAAGCGGCGCAAGATACCATTGGGCAGCACACGATTGCCAAGGCAAAAGGCTAGCGATCCTATCTTTGGTCATCAGCATGGAAAAGACAATGTGTAACTGCCCTTTCCACCCCAGGGTACTAAGCTGTTGATACAACATACGGCTTGCCTGTGGGTTATGCGCTACATCGACGATACAATCAGGCTCTCGCCTTATACGCTCAAAACGTCCTGCCACACGTACCTGGCTTAAGCCCAGCTGAATCGCATTCAGGGTGATGGGTAACTGCGCTTGGAGTAGCGTCACCGCCTGTAATGCCAATGCGGCATTGGATAATAGTACTTTGGGTTTAGGTAAATGGGCATAATGCGCTGTTTTACTCTGCCACTGCCAATCCAATCCGGTATCCTGATAGCTAAAATCGCGCTCGGCCAAAAATAATACGGCTTCTTTGTCTTTTGCGCTGTCTATCACACTCTTAATCGGATCGTTATCGCCATAAATCGCCGACTTATGCGCTCTAAAAATACCTGCCTTTTCATAGCCAATGGCTTCACGGGTTGTTCCCAAGTAATCCAGGTGATCCAAATCTACCGTCGTTATAATAGCCACATCACTGTCAATGATATTCACCGCATCCAAACGCCCACCCAAACCGACTTCGAGAATCACCACATCCAAAGCATTTTTTTGAAATAAAACAAGCGCTGCCAAGGTGCTGTACTCAAAATAAGTTAGAGAAATATTGCCTCTCGCCTCTTCCACGATTTGAAAAGCTTCACACAAGGCGCTATCGCTCACCATTTTACCCGCCACTACAATACGTTCATTGTGCTGCAATAAGTGCGGCGACGTGTAAACGCCACAGCGATAACCTGCGGCACCATAAATTGCTGCGA
>CAMFJO010000089.1 GCA_945956945.1 uncultured Legionellales bacterium
GCTAAGAACAGCCAAATGTCGCTTATTGGTTTCTATAGTTTTATCCAGCGCACCGCTTTCAAATCCTGCCTTCTTAAGTTCTTCCTTTTTGAGTTTTGCTGCATCCAGATTTCCCTCGTAATAAGCCATTAATTTTATACCTGCATGGAGGAGCGTCTCATAATCTTCTATAGCTTCCTGATAGAGCTCAAGGCTATTTGCAGAGAACGCGCTCTTTTTTTTCTGCACTCCCTCCAGGTGTTCAAACATATCGTGATAGCTGTTATCGGCCTGTAATTGTATAGCCGCTATGTTCCATTCACTCGGTAATCCTCTGACAAGTCGGTTAAAACTTCCTCGAAGAGATTCAAGTTGCTCATGCTCTAAAAAACGGGATGCAGTGGACATATTATATACCTTCTTTATTTAATGTAATATTAACCAATGCATTTTAACGGAATTAGCCAGCCAAATCAACAAACGTCCGGATGCTCAATGGGGTTTTGGGAGTGAAAAAGCGGTTAGGATGGGTTTACATTTGTTTAATAATTGAGCATTCAGAGGGTTAGTAACATCGTGCCAGAAGCGCTTCAGCGGTCAAATCTTTTTTATCGTCGCTTTCAATACAATCGTGCACAACGCCTTCTTTTAAGGCGAGAATTCTATCGCCATAGGCTAGGGCGTGGTTGACATTGTGTGTCGTTAATAATGCAGTGATATGGCGTTCATGAATGATGCGTGCCGTTAAAGCCATTAAATGTTCTGCTGTTTTGGGATCCAGCGCGCTGGTGTGTTCGTCCAATAATAATATTTCAGGCGGGTACAATACGGCCAATGCCAAAGCGAGCGCCTGTTGTTCGCCACCCGATAAACGCGCCACCAATACATCCAGTTTGTGCGACAAGTTAGGGTTAAAGGTATGCAAATAATCGGCTAAGGAATCAATGGGATCGTGCCCCTGCCTTTTTATCATTAATTGGTAATTTTCAAAAATGGTTAAGCTTAGAAAAAGATTGTCTTGCGCATTTTGCGTTAAAGTGTGAATACAATGCGCGCGTGTACACGTTGATATCGTATGAATGTCTTTATCGTGCAAAAGTATCTTGCCGCTATTCATTTTGTAACGGCCATCTAATAATTTTAATAAGGAGCTTTTGCCAGAACCATTGGCGCCCAATACCACGACGCAATCGCCTTTTTGTACGGTGTAGTTGATATCTTTCAATATGGGCCGTTCCAGGGCAGGATAGTGCAGATTGACGTGTTCAAATTTAACTAAGGTCATCAGGATAATCTCGTTTTTTGGGTAGCCGTACGTAAAAATAAGGCAAGTAATACGCCTAACAATAATTTTAAGTAAATGGGGTTGATATTCAAACGCAATAAACTGTTTAAAATAAAGAAATAAAGGGCAATGCCAATGAAAGCGGCCAACAATTCGCTGCCCGCGCGTAAATAATGTTTTTTAATAAAGGGTAAAAGAATGTGTTGTCCTAAAATAATGGCGCCAATGCCGACTAAGGTCATGCCGACACCCATGCCAATATCGGCATAACCAATGATTTGCGCCGTGATGGCGCCAGAGGCGGCGGCTAGTAAATTATTTAAACCAAATCCGCTGATACGCAGATAAGTGACGTTATAACCTTGTCGCGACAATAAGGCTGCATTATCCCCGAAGGCGCGTAAACACAATCCCAGGCGGCTTTGTAGCAGCGCATAAAAAGCGATGACGAAAAGGCCTATCAGTAAAGCGACACTTAACCAGCCCAGCACATTGCCATGCCCAAAAGCAGTGCTAAACAAGGTAGGTGTCGTTAATAAATTAATATTGGGTCTGCCCATAATCGCCATATTGACACTGTACAAAATAAAGGAACTTAAAATACCCGCTAATAAAGGATCCACTTTACCGCCGTTCTGTAAAAAAGCGGTAAAACTACCGGCGAGCGCGCCACACAACAAGGCAGCTGCGAAGGCAAGATAGGGGGAAAAGCCCATTGTCACCAATTGTGCGAATACCCCCGCGCCCAAAACAAAGCTGCCATCAATCGTCATATCCGTCGCACGCAAAATGGTATAACTTAAATTAATGCCGAGTGCCAGCGGAATTAAGGTTAAAGATTGCGTTAAGGTTGCTAACAGTAAAGCGATCATTTGACGGCACCCAGACGATCACCCGTGACATCCACAATCGCATAATGCTGTAAATCCGCTTGTTTTTGGATGGCCGACAGATCTTGACCTTGTAAAGCTAAGGCTTTCTTGTTAATAAATACCGATAAATGCGTCATTTTTACCACCGGAATATCCGTAGTGGGCGTGCCTTGTAAAATTTGTAAGGCCACTTTAGCGCCTTCGACGCCGATTTGGTATTCTTTAACCCCTAGGGCGAAGCCAGCACCATTTTGCACGGAACCATCGTCTGAGGTGATCAAGGGGATATGTTTGTCATCCGCAGCTTTAGACAAAGTGGCAATGCCGCTGACGACTAAAACATCCTTTAAGACAATAATGCCTTCGGTTTGGGGTGATAAGGATTGGGATACACTGTATAAATCAGGTAAAGCGGTGATCATGCGTTGATTGATTTGCAGCCCCAGTGCAGCCCCTGCTGCTACCGCTTCTTTGACCTGCGGATCTATTTTATCATTGTTACTATAGACGATGGTAAATTGTTTTTTTTCAGGATAAATTGCATGTATAAATTGTATGGTTTGTGTGGGGGTAATTTCATCGTCTACCAGTGCAAGCTGGCTGTTAGTGCGCGCGCTGTCAGGTAAGAGTGCAGCCAAGCCGACAATGGGGCGATCTTTAATCATACTCGCGGTCATTTCAGTGGTTTGGGTAGCAATAGGGGCGAATAGATCGATGTTTTTACTTTGTAATTGTAGAATCATCGAGCGTTGTAAATTGATGTCGCCTTGGGCGCGCATCACTTGAAATTCCACCGGCCGCTTCAGATTGGCCGATAAGGTATCTTCAAAACCCTGTGTAATTTCATCCATAGCAGGGTGTTCAATGGGAATAATAATACCTACCTGAATTGCTTTTGGGGCTGCCGTTTTAGGGGGTGTATTGTCATGGCATCCTGTGATGAATAACAGACTTATCAAACTTAAATAACAAAATACTTGTTTCATTCTAATCCCCTAATAATTTCTTCAATGTTCGCCGCTGTTCTGCCGTTAACCGTTTTAACTCATTAGAACCACGGGTAATTTTAGCGATGCTGACATTACATTGTTCCGCTATTTCCCGTTGCGTTAATTCTTCTGCCAGCAAGGCCTTAACAATACACAACCGTGCCGCAATACTTTGACGTTCCTCGTGGGTTAAAAATAAATCCAAAAACTGTGCTAAGCGCGGCACATCCCGTTCTTTGGCACAAAATGCCACAAATTTTAACCAATTGTCCTCTGTCATAAGTTCTCCCGGCTGTATTTTTGTAATGCTACACCATTACATCAGTGTCGTCAAGGGTTTTGTTACACTTTTTTAAAAAGGGATGTAGGGGTAGATTCAAGGGCTTAGCGCTAAGCTTGTGCACTTCTTGACCTTTAAATAAAAAATGTCTATACTACTGTTGGTTTTAATCTCACCAGAGCGGGTGAGACTAAAACTAATATAACATTAAAAAAAGCGAGGTAAATCATGGCGGCAAATGCTAGCGGCGCAACATACTTTTTATTAATCAAATCGGGTCAATTAAACATTGACAGCTATCAACAAGTTCTTAGTACAGGGGAATACCAAGAGGGCAACAATCATTTTATTCTGGTGGATAAAACCGGACAGAAAGTAGCGCCTAACAATTTAAGAATACAAAATAGTTTGTTGGTGTATCCCGGTAATCCTGGTCAAGTCTTGGTGAATTATGGCGTTTCACCCGAGCAATGGCAATTTAAAGCGCCAACAGAGCGCCAAAAAGGCGGTGGATTGGCTGTTCTTGCCGGCGAATTGACGAATGATAGGGGTGGCCAAGCTTTTCCGTTACCAACGCGATTTGATGGTTATGGTGCGCAATTTAAAAGTACCAGTACACAAGAAGAATTAGGGTTGAAGCAATTGCAACGTTTACAGACATTACAAGGAGAAGGACAGCATGTCATCGTGCCTTTGACCGTTAATCCTGGTGTTTTTTCACCGGAGCAGGGCATGGTTCAAGTAGAACAAACTGAAAAGCGGCCCACAGTTATCGACGATTTTGTGGTAGCGGGTGAAGAAGAAGAAATTCCCGTTCATCAAAGTTATTATCTGGCCTTTTGGGGCGGAATCGTAGCGAGTTCTGGGGAGAGTGATTTACCGGGAATATATGTGGAGGCCTTAAAAAATTTGCCCCAATTTGACTGTGAGACGCAGATTGAATTGTTAAAATCTAAACGAGTCGTATTAGCGGAACTGCAAAAGTATGCAAAAGCGGATTTTAATTCCTCTGTTCCGGAGGATTCCAAACGGGTGAGAGCCGTGAGTTTCTTCGGTAGCGTGGTAGGACATAGGCATGAAGCTGCGGTTCACGCCCTGGCAAAACAGATCCGCGAAGCAGAAAATGTGGAAAAGATCCATCATGTCTTAACTGCGGCATCGAATAACCTCAGTGCGGGCGGATATCAGGAGGCAGTTAAGAACGCTTTGCAAGTATTATCACAAAGAAAATTATCAGCCTCACAATTTGGCTGTTAAGGTACCTTCTGATTGTTCAAAGCAGCTCACCCTGCAAGTGTCGGGGTGGGCGATACTTTTCGTCTTTCACACTACAAGTTTGTTGCTCGCTCGCTTTGGCTCATCATGTATGTTTAGATACATTTCTCGCCAAATGTTCACACGCGCTTTCTTGTAGTTCGAAATACTTTGAGTCTATTTGTCCTAAACTGTATTTTAAAGCTGAGCACCCCCACACCAAAACACAACATCCCTAACATAGCGCAAGCTTGCCACAGCACATTCGCACCATCGTATTGATAAACGTACATTCCTAGACTCGCGCCTAGGATAAGACTTAAGGTCAAAACTTTTGAGAAAAAATTTAAAAGATTTGCTTCACGGTAGGTTTTATAGAGGGCGTTGATAAAAAACACTTCACCCAGACTAAATACCATGGCACTTAATCCGACGACAGAGAAGGCATGACCAAAGCGCAGCACATAAC
>CAMFJO010000090.1 GCA_945956945.1 uncultured Legionellales bacterium
GCCCGGCAATCAACTTGCGTACTTCGTGTTGACTCTTACCACAGAAAGAGCAATACAAGGTACCATCGTCATCATGATTGTCATCATTGTCTTTTTTATTCACCATTCTAGCGCTCCTAAAACTGTCGTCTCTTAAAAAGTATAGCCACACCCCACACTGTAAAGTATAAGCCTATAAATTTTGTTTGCTCATATTTCTGGTTATTTAATGATCAAAAACAACCTGTACAGGGGAAATTATTTAAGGAATAAATTATTTATTCCTTAATGTGAAATAGCAAACATCACCCTCTTACTTTAGAAATGAAGGCAGGCATCCTATTTTTCAAGAGGTGGCTCTGACACAGGTGACCGTTTATAGTAGATTGCATCGACTAAACCATATTCTACAGCACGTTCAGCGGACATAAAATTGTCACGTTCGGTGTCTGTATGGATCTCTACCACCGTTCGGCCTGTATGATGTGCCAAAATAGTGTCCAAACGGCCGCGTAAAAACATGGCTTCACGGGCATGGATTTCTATATCGGTAGCCTGTCCTTGATAGCCACCCGAAACTTGATGGATCATCACTCGGGAATTAGGTAAACAATAACGCTTCTTTTCTGCTCCAGCACATAATATTAAAGAGCCCATGCTCGCTGCTTGCCCTATACAAAGCGTACTCACATCGGGCTTAATAAACTGCATGGTGTCATAAACGGCCAATCCTGCCGTTACCACCCCTCCCGGAGAATTGATGTAAAGCGAAATGTCTTTATCCGGATTGACCGATTCTAGAAAAATCAATTGGGCAATGATGAGGTTTGCCATGTAATCTTCGACCTGACCTACCAGAAAAACAATGCGTTCTTGCAGTAGCCGTGAATAAATGTCATAAGCCCTTTCGCCCCGTGCAGTTTGTTCAACCACAATGGGCACCAAACCCACATTTTTTTCTATATGTTCTTGCCAAGCATAAAAATGTTTTTTATCCATCTTGAATAGGATCCTCAATAATTAATGTTCATGATCACCATGATGATCGTGGTCGTGGTCGTGATCATGATCGTGATGATGATGATCGTGTGCGCCACGGATCGCTTCTTCCGCCGAAACCCGCTCTTCTTCTAGGGTAGCGGTATTCAACAAAGCATCCACTATCAACATTTCCATTGCTTCGCTTTGTATCTGCTCTAAAAGTTCTTTACTGTTATAATACATTTGCATCATTTGCGTCGGATCTTCATAAGCACTCATTTTTTCTTCCAAGAGGGCACGCACATGGCTTGCCTCAACTTTCAGGTTAAAGGCACTCACCGCTTCTCGCATCAATAATCCCGTTATAATATTATCGCGTGCCTGTGCTGCAAAAGGTGCGGCATTATTGAAATTCACTTTTTGTTTTTGTTTGGCCGCTTGTGCCTGAATCACCCGCGCAATACGTTCCATCTCTTCATGAACCAATGCATCGGGAATATCAAAGACATTAATGGCTTTTAACTTGGCCAATACACGTTTTTTATTTTCTTCACGCAAAGCAGTGGCCAATTCCCGCTCTAACCCTTGCTTTAATTCAGCACGCAGCGCTTCTACACCGCCTTCTTTAACACCCAGTAATTCTGCAAAAGCTGCATCTATCGTACGCGCCCTGCCTTCTAATACTTCGTGAACCGTCACATCAAAAGTGGTTGCGGCACCGGCCAAAGAAGGTTCATGGTATTCTTTAGGAAAGGTAACCTCAATGGTTTTCTTCTCGCCAGCTTTAACACCCACCAGACTTTCTTCAAAACCGGGAATAAATTGTTTAGAACCCAAAATCAACTCGGCACCCTCAGCTTTACCACCAGCAAAAGGTTCACCATCACGATAACCGATAAAATCGATCACCAGTTTATCGTTCAGGGCAGCTGCTCTATCCACCTTAACCCATTCTTTATATTGATTTTGTAGACGCCCTAACACTTCATCGATGTCTTTGTCTTCTACAGTGGCAACACGCTTACGGATCACTTCACCTGTGAGATCCTTGAAATTTATCTCCGGCAATACTTCAAATAGCGCCGTAAATTTAAAAGGCGCACTCGGTTCTACTTGCTCTAAATCAATACTGGTGATCTGCACTACATTGAGTTTTTTATCAACAAAGGCTTCTCTTAGCTTTTCATCAATGACTTTTTGCATAGCATCTTGGCGAATGGCTGCACCATAGCGCTGCACAATCACTTTTTCAGGCACTTTGCCCGGTCTGAAACCATCAATGCGTGCCTTAGAGCGTATGTTTTTAACCTCTTGATTAACGGTGGTATCCACCTCATCCCATGGCATTTCAATGGTTATTTTGCGCTTTAAGCCTTCCAAACTTTCTAACTGCACTGCACTCGTCATCTCTAAGACCTCAAATTATTTTAAATATGGTGCGAAAGGAGAGACTCGAACTCTCACGGGTTGCCCCGCTGGAACCTAAATCCAGTGCGTCTGCCAATTCCGCCACTTTCGCAGGAAGGCGCTATTATACCTATAAATTGGACTGGGGTAAATGCTTATACTCTTCGTCCTTCAAACGGCAAGTTTGTTGCGTGCTCGCCTGGGCTCGTCATGTATGTTTTGGATACACTCCTCGCCAAATGGGCACACGCGCCTCCTTGCCGTTCGAAATACTTTGAGTAAATCAGCCCCTGCCCAGAAGCCTTATTTTATGGTATAATGCTGTCCAATATTAATACAAAATAGAGAGGGTTCCTCATGAAACAAGGCTTTGCGTTTTCGAGCGGCGGTGGTTTTCTAAGCCGTATACTCCCTTTTATTGCTCTGGGTATTTTTTGTGTGCTGAGCATTATTGGTTTCCTGATATTGTCTTATGTCGCTCTAATCGGTGCCGCTTTAGGACTTGTATTATTTATTGCCAATTGTATTTACCGCAAATTGAAAGGCCGCAAGGCGATGCCCCCGGCTTTCACTCAACGCCAAGGGCGGACCTACGATCATAGAGATTTGTGAAAGACTACAAAATGGTACACCCGGGGCGACAGCGTGTAGACTTTTCTGCGTTCTCTAAGGACTGTGAAGGCAAAAGCAATAAGTTTTCATCGTCATCATTTTGTACTGTTACCGCTGATCGGGAACCTTGATTAAACCATGCTTGTGGATTCTCGCTTATAGGAACTAGCGATTGTGAATTCCTGCTCATAGCAATGGGCGATTGTGGCGGCTTTTCGTGCAACTTTGCTCTTTCTACTTTTATCTCTTCAACCAGATCTTTCCATTCTGCTATTGAAATAGGTTTTATACCCTTATTTGTGGCAACGGTATCCAATATCTCTTCCATCATTTCCTGTGAAGAAACTTCATTGAGCAGCAACATGAGTTTCCCCAGATAAACATCCGCTAGTTTGCCAATAAATTCTTCAGCACCATGAAGAAAAGCCGCTTTTTTTCGAACGTCCGGATCAGTAGCAGAAAATCGGGCATTTTCTAAACGCGACTTATTGATAGCTCTTAAAGTATAATAAATATTGAAGGACATACTCACAAAATAAGCACATAGAGCAACAAAAAGAGGGATAGGACAATTCAAGGGATTCAGATCCCAGGAAGAAGGCGTATCTTGTCCTGAAGAATGGCTGTCACCCAGAGAATCATGGTCTATATCCTCACAGAAATCATCCTTTAATTGCCACTGACCGAAAGTAATCGCTTCGGAAAGTACCTTTAATATGTCGGGGGTCATTGAGCCGCTGTTAACAAAATTAGTAAACCCTGTCACTGAACCCAGGGAAACACCACCCACCATGATCGCTAAAGTACTTTTGGGATAAATATTGTAGACGGGGATCTGCTCCCGTAGGAACAAAATGAAACGCTGCTGTCCAATGGCCTCTATTATTTTGTAGGCAGTAGAAGAAACTTTTTTAGCCCCAATCAACATCAAACGACCAAAAGGATAGATAGCAAAGGCTGTTAATATCCCTACAGGTGGATAAGTAATCCACTTAGACAGGGATCCAAATATCAACTGCAAAAGAGCATAAGGAACCTTCGCCGTATTGGCAACGTATCCGGCCATACCTATACGCGCAGTAGTTTTAAGAGAAAAAACAGAAACATCAAGCCCTACACTCGCAGCAGGTACTGGATCGAGCAAGGAGGCTAATAATGCTTTAGCGCTAATCTCATTAAAATCCAAAGTGGTTATTTTCCCCTGATTATGGGTTAAGCGATGCAGCATTTCTTCGCGAATAGCTTTGAGTATTTTTATTTTTTCTTTATCGAACGCCAATTCATTGCGCAGCGGTTTCATTAGCTCCAGCATAGAATACGTGGTCATCACAGCGGTGGAAGCAAAAGCGGCTGAAACCCAGATAGCTTGTTCCCACAAGGGTTCTGTGGCCACAGAAATTTTTGTTAAAAAAGTAATAGGGAAGGCCGCAAGAGCGCCTTGCACATAAGGTTTAATTAATTCGCGTTTTTTCTGTTTGCTCGGTTCTAACCACGCTATTCCCGCTTCGCTCGCCGCTACATATCGGTGGGCAATCTCATTGCCCATGCCCACAGAAGGTAATGCAGAAAAGATAAGACTAAAGACACCTGCAGGAACTTTAAAACTTTTTGGCAACCATAAAATACCTTGGCATTCATCGTAATAAGCAATGGAGCCGACTAAAGAAGCACCCAGAATAGCGATAACGCCTGCTTTTAAACCTGTGCTGAGTCCAGGACGAGCAACATCGGTTCTATAAGCAAGATCTGCATCCGCTTGAGACAACATAGTTATTTCCGGGGAATCAAGATCTACTACTGTATCATTCGGTACGCCTGCTTCCGATCCGGAAATATCGGTATAAAAATCTGCTTCATTATCGTCGTAAGGTATTTTACCACCAGGTGTTGCCATAATTGTTAATCTCCTTTTTATTATATTATCAATGCGTAAAACACGGCCCTGCCATTTGCCTGACACTTAAAGATGAATGGGTGAAATTGTAAGGTGGTTACGTTGAACGAAAGAAAAAATGAAAAGCAGATATTGTCAATTTATTATTATCATCCATAATGTCATTCGCTTTTTTAGCATAATTGATAGTCTCATCCCTGTCTCTTATACACATCTGACGCTGCCGACGACTAGTCGAGTGTTGT
>CAMFJO010000091.1 GCA_945956945.1 uncultured Legionellales bacterium
TGCCAATGACGATCACCATGCTTTAGAAATAGCACGCACCGTTTTACACTATTATCCCAAAACCAAAAAAATACCCTTTCAAATACAGGCTCCCAAAGAACCACGTTATCCCCTTGAGGAATTATATGGTCTTATTCCCAGTGATAAAAAGAAGCCCTTTGATGTGCGTGAAGTGATCGCCCGTATCGTCGATGATTCCGCCTTGGATGAATTTAAACATTTGTATGGCACTACCCTCATTTGCGGTTTTGCACATTTAAATGGTTACCCCGTCGGCATCGTTGCCAATAATGGTATTTTATTCCCCGAATCTGCTGATAAAGGTACGCAGTTTATTCAAATTTGTTGTCAGCGCAAAATTCCCTTGATCTTTTTACAAAACATTACGGGTTTTATGGTCGGTAAGAAATATGAAACAGCAGGAATTGCCAAGGCGGGTGCTAAACTGGTGACAGCAGTCAGTTGCGCTGCGGTACCCAAATTAACCGTGATCATTGGCGGCAGTTTTGGTGCTGGTAACTACGGCATGTGCGGCAGGGCATTTAATCCCCGTTTTTTATGGATGTGGCCTAATGCGCGTATTTCCGTGATGGGGGGAGAACAAGCAGCCAATGTATTGGCGCAAGTAAAAAAAGATCAATTAGAAGCCAAAGGTATCGCTTTTTCTGCGAAAGAAGAAAGCGCTTTAAAAACACCCATTATAGAGCAATATGAAACCACCGGACATCCCTATTACGCTTCAGCACGTTTATGGGACGACGGTATCATCGATCCCAAAGATATGCGCCGAGTATTGGCGCTAGCTTTGTCCGCTGCTTTAAATGCACCAATAGAAGAAACGCATTTTGGCGTTTTTAGGATGTAATAAGATGGCTACTGTTTTATTGGATATTAACCACGACATTGCTACCCTCACTTTGAATAGATCCGAAGTACGTCATGCTTTTAATGAAGTGATGGTGAAGGAATTGCTCATGGCTTTGCAGACGGTTTCAGCCAATACGACCGTGCGCATACTGGTATTAAAATCCACCGGATCCGTTTTTTGTGCAGGCGCCGATCTCGCCTATATGCAAAAGATGGCACATTTCACCGAAATTGAAAATAAAACCGATGCCATGCAATTAGCCACTTTGATGAATACCTTATACACGCTCAATAAACCCACCTTGGCTTTAGTACAAGGCCATGCCTATGGTGGTGGCGTGGGTTTGATTGCCTGCTGTGATATCGTCATCGCGCACCACAAAGCACAATTTTGTCTTTCGGAAGTAAAATTGGGTTTAAGCCCATCGGTGATCAGTCCGTATGTGATCCGTGCCATTGGTTTAAGACAAGCGCAACGGTATTTTTTAACCGCTCAAACTTTTGATGCTCAAACCGCACAACACCTAGGGTTAGTGCACGAATGCGTCGCTGATGAAAAAGGCTTGCAAAAAGAAGCCGATACCACTATTCAACAATTACTTAAAAATGGGCCAGAAGCTTTGGCACAAACCAAACAATTATTACAACACAATGCACCGCTTAATACCGAATTGATAAATTACACGGTTGATCACATTGCCAAGTTGCGTACTTCATCCGAAGGTCAATCGGGTATTAAAGCTTTTTTGACGCATACGACACCTCCCTGGGAAACCTCATAACATGTTTAAAAGAATTCTTATTGCTAACCGTGGCGAAATTGCTTGCAGAATTATGCGCACCGCACAAAAAATGGGGATCCATTGCATCGCCGTTTATTCCACCATCGATGAAAATGCTTTGCATGTACAAATGGCCGATGAAGCGCATTTGCTGGGTGATGCCCCTAGTATAGACAGTTATTTGTGCGGCGATAAGATCATCACCATTGCCAAGCGAAGTGGTGCTGAAGCCATACACCCCGGTTATGGTTTTTTATCGGAAAACGCCGCCTTTGCGAATGCCTGTCACAAAGCGGGTATTGTTTTTATAGGACCAAGCAGTGACGCCATCTTAGCGATGGGTGACAAAAGCAAGGCCAAAAGTATCATGGAAAAAGCGCAGGTTCCTTGTACGCCGGGGTATCACGGTGACAACCAAGATGCCGATTTCTTGTTGGCTGAAGCCAAAAAAATAGGCTTTCCCGTATTAATTAAAGCCGCTATGGGTGGTGGCGGTAAAGGCATGCGTAAAGTCGATGATGCTAAAGCCTTTAAAGAAGCTTTAGCAAGCGCACAACGGGAAGCGATGGCAAGTTTTACCGATAAAACCGTTCTATTGGAAAAATATTTGGTGAATCCCCGTCATATCGAAATTCAAGTGATGGCAGATAATCACAATGAAGCGGTTTATTTATTTGAGCGCGATTGCTCTATCCAGCGCCGTCATCAAAAGGTGGTTGAAGAAGCGCCAGCCATACCATTATCGGACAAATTACGCAGCAAAATGGGCAATACTGCCGTCATAGCAGCCAAAGCCATAGGGTACAGGGGTGCGGGCACTATAGAATTTTTAGTAGATAACCATGAAAATTTTTACTTTATGGAAATGAATACGCGTCTACAAGTAGAACACCCGGTTACCGAGATGATTACGGGCTTTGATCTGGTCGCCTGGCAATTACAAATAGCTTCGGGCGCACCCTTGCCGTGTCAACAAAAAGATATTCGCGCCGAAGGTCATGCCATTGAAGTACGCTTGTACGCCGAAGATCCCAGCAATGACTTTTTACCGGCGATAGGTCAAATTCATTATTTATCCTGGCCTCTTAGCAATGAAGGCGTACGCATAGACAGTGGTATACAACAAAACGATACCATCAGCAGCTATTACGATCCCATGATGGCAAAATTGATCGTGCATGCTCCCACACGTGCAGAAGCGATTAATGCGCTTAAAAATGCATTAGATTCCTTGCATATCATCGGCGTTAAAAATAACCGTCAATTTCTGCAAACATTGATAGGTTTACCCGATTACCTTGCAGGAAAAATCAATACCAGTTTTATCCCCGATCACGAAAAAGAACTCAAACTACCTGATGCACCTATCCATGATGCTATCTTGTGCGGGGCAGCCTTGCATCAGCTATTCAGTGTATACTCCATAATAAGCAATAATGAAGATGTTTTTTCCCCTTGGCATTGTAGGGATGGATTTAGATTGCAGCTACCTTATCATCGTCTTATTCAGTTTAAATGTGGAGATAAAAACCATTCCGTAAGGGTTATTTATCACTCGGCATCTTGTTATACTTTCGTTATAGAAAACGCTCATTATGCTATCGAGGTACAAGAAAAAACAGCTGAAAAACTGCGTTTTAGGATGAATGACAGCGTTCAAAACATGCGTATCATCGCTTATAAAAACCAATGCTGGATCATCGCCGATCACAAAGAATATAATCTACAAATTGTCGAAGCTCAACATGCAACGAATACAAGCTCAGAAAAAACAGGACACTTGAATGCACCCATGCCAGGCGCTATTATCGCTGTTAACGTTAAAAGTGGCGATAAAGTACAAAAAGACGATTGTTTAATGGTGATGGAAGCGATGAAGATGGAACATTCAATTTATGCGCCACATTCCGGTACCGTGCGCGAAGTATTTTATGCGCCTGGGGATTTAGTGGATGAAGGCGCGGAATTATTGGTGTTCGACTAGGAAGATTGTAAATAGTTACTATCTTATGTTAAGTTGTACAGTATATAGTGATCGCATTTAGGATCGCGGTATTTGAGCGCTGAGTACGCGGGGTCCTGTCACCGTGATGACCCGTCGTGCTCGTGCCTGCGCGCGCCGGGGACCCCCATCACGTGCCACCCCGCCGCACAAATTGTGCTTTGTTTTAAGATGTTCATTGCTCAATTCCCGCATTTTTGAATGTTGTTTGAATATAGATCGCAGGAGATTCTAAATGTCCCTACCGAAAAAAGTGACTCTAGTCGAAGTAAGTCCCCGAGATGGTTTACAAAATGAATCTACCTTCATCCCAACGGATATTAAAATCCAATTCATTGAGCAATTAGCCCAGAGCGGCTTAAAACACATCGAATTAACCAGCTTGGTATCTCCACAATGGGTACCACAATTAGCCGATCACAAAGAAGTCATTCAACAAGCCAAAATTTTTCCAGGCGTTACTTACAGCGTCTTAGTTCCCAATGAACATGGCTATCAGCAAGCGCGTGCTTTAGAACTCAAGCACATCGCTGTTTTCACTGCTGCTTCTAATACCTTTTGTCAAAAAAATATCAATCGTACTCTCGCACAAAGTTTAATCGATTATGAAAGCATTGTGGTTGATGCTAAACAACAGGGGCTGAGTGTGCGCGGTTATGTTTCTTGTGCGCTAGGTTGTCCCTATGAAGGAAAAATTGCGCCCGGAGCTGTTCTGGATGTGGCACAACAATTATTGAGGATGGGCTGTGATGAAATTTCTATTGGCGATACGATTGGTGTCGGTACGGTGCAAGATGTGCGAGTTTTAAGTGAATTGTTATTAAAGCACATTGCTGTTGACAAATTAGCCGTGCATTTTCATGATACTTATGGTCAGGCATTGGCGAATATTTACGCCGCCTTAGAATTAGGGATCCACATTATCGATGCCTCTGTCGCCGGCTTGGGCGGCTGTCCGTATGCCAAAGGTGCCAGCGGCAATGTGGCTACTGAAGATGTATTATATATGCTAAATGGCTTGGGTATAGAAACGGGAGTCTCGATGGAAAAGTTATTGGCTGCTGATCGCTTTATTTGTCACTCTTTGAAACGCCCCAGTCGTTCTAAAGTAGCGATTGCACGTGGATGAGTGCGCTTTATAAGAGAATTACATGCCGATAAATCTTGCATCGATGATGCAAACTAGAAAATTTTAAAGCTTTGCCTCAAGGTTTAGCCGCTCTAGTGTCAAACACGCCGTGAATACTTCCCTGTAGGCTCGTGCGCCGCATCCATGCGGCGCACGGTTTGACACTGAGAGACAGCCAAACCTTGAGGCGTCTCACACAGTTCTTCTGTTTTACTTCACATCTTCAAGTGCTTCGAGTATATACCCGTTACACTTCAAAATGCGAACAATGGTGAATGCAACACCTGAAA
>CAMFJO010000092.1 GCA_945956945.1 uncultured Legionellales bacterium
ATTTAAAATAGAATGACTTTATATGTATACCAATGATCACTATCAAATCATTATTACAACAAGCAAAAACACAAGGTCTCGATCTTCTGGATGCCGAAGTCCTCTTAGCGCATGCCCTGCAAAAAAACCGCGCTTATTTACACACCTGGCCCGATGAAATAATCACAGATGAACAGGCCAAATTGTATCAACAGTATTTGGCACGTCGTGTTCAAGGTGAACCCATTGCCTACATCGTCGGTTATAAAGAGTTTTGGTCTTTGCCTATTCAAGTCACACCCGCTACCTTAATTCCTCGCGCAGACAGTGAATGTTGGATCCAATGGCTATTGGATCGTTATACCGATGCAGATCGTTTAAACGTTTTAGATTTGGGTACGGGCAGCGGTGCGATTGCTTTGGCTTTAGCGCATGAAAAACCACAGTGGTCTATTTGTGCTGTGGATTTTTCGGCTGCCGCTTTGGCCGTAGCGAAGCAAAATGCGCATAACCTCGCCTTAAAAATAGAATGGATGCAGAGTGATTGGTATGATGCTATTTTGCACAGAAGGTTTGATGTGATTGTTGCGAATCCGCCCTATATTGCGGAAGAAGAGCCGCATTGGCAGCAGGGTGATTTACGCTTTGAGCCTAAAACAGCCCTGGTGGCGAAAAATCATGGTTTAAGCGATCTGCAACAGATTATTCAGCAGGCACCAAGGTATTTAAATCCAGCGGGTCTATTGTTGGTAGAACATGGTTACCAGCAAGGTTCAGCCGTACATGCTTTATTGGTGGCAGCGGGATTTAATCAGGTAGAAACCCATCGTGATTATGCCGGACAGCCACGTTGGACGGTAGGGACAATTAATGTATAATCATTTTTTTCATAACGGTTACTGAAAATGATTGAAATCAATCCAGTATTATTAAAAATTGCCGATCTACAGGCGCGAGCGGCGGCCCTTAGGGGGTACCTTTGACTATGAGACGAAGCAAGACCGCTTAACGGAAGTTTTGCGCGAACTAGAAGATGAAAAGATCTGGAAAGATCCGGAAAATGCCCAAAATCTAAACAAGGAAAAAGTGCATTTGATGACCGTCTTAAGCGATTTGGACAACATACAGCTTAAATTAACCGATCTGGATGTTTTATTAGAGATGGCGTGTGCGGAGCAGGATGATGCGGCCATTCAGGGATTGTTAGCAGATGTGACGACCGTGGAGCGTGCGGTGAAACACCTGGAATTTCAACGCATGTTTTCAGGCCCTGCCGATGCCAACAATGCCTTTCTGGACATACAATCGGGTTCTGGCGGCACAGAAGCCCAGGATTGGGCCGAAATGTTGTTGCGGATGTATTTACGTTGGGGTGAGCGCCACGGCTTTAAGGTGGAGCTATTAGAAGTGTCTGCCGGTGATGTCGCTGGATTGCGTAGTGCAACAGTAAAGTTTGAGGGCCCTTATGCCTATGGTTGGCTTAGAACTGAAACGGGGGTGCATCGTTTGGTGCGTAAATCCCCCTTCGATTCGGGTAATCGCCGCCATACCTCTTTTGCGGCGGTTTTTGTTTCCCCTGAAATAGACGATGATATCGAGGTAGATCTCAATCCGGCGGATCTGCGTATTGATACCTACAGGGCAAGCGGCGCCGGTGGCCAACACGTCAACAAAACCGATTCAGCCATTCGTATCACGCATATACCCACTGGAATCGTGGTACAATGCCAAAGCGATCGTTCTCAGCATAAAAACCGTTCGCAGGCGATGAAACAGTTGCGTTCCAAGTTATACGATCGGCAAATGCAAGCGCGTTATGCGGAACAGCAAGCCTTGGAAGAGTCTAAAACTGAAATAGGTTGGGGCAATCAGATCCGCTCGTATGTATTAGATGCCTCGCGTATTAAAGATTTGCGTACAGGCGTGGAAGTGGGTAATACGCAGGCGGTATTGGATGGCGATATTGATATATTTATTGAAGCAAGTTTAAAAGAACAGGTGTAATGATGACAGAACAAACGGATGAAACACACAATATAGTTAGTGAAAACGAACAAATTGCGGAACGTAAAAATAAATTACGTCAATGGCGTGTAGAAGAACAAGCTTACCCCAATGATTTTAAACGCGATACTTTAGCGCAAACGATATTAGCGCAATGGCAAGATGCCACTGAAGAAATCTTAGAGAAGGCGCATCATACGGTGCATTTAGCCGGACGTATCATGACACGTCGTTTGATGGGTAAAGCGAGTTTTGTGCATTTGCAAGATATGTCGGGGAAAATTCAATGTTATGTGACACAAAACATCATCGGCGAAGAAGCGTATCAAGCTTTTAAAAAATGGGATATTGGTGATATTGTCGGTGTGGTGGGTGAGGTCTTTAAAACCAAAACAGGTGAATTGTCTTTGCGCGTCAACAGCATTCGCTTGTTAACCAAATCATTGCGACCTTTGCCCGATAAATTTCATGGATTGCAAGAAGTGGAAACGCGTTATAGGCAACGTTATCTGGATCTCATCATGAGTGAAAACACACGCCGTGTGTTTGCCATTCGCAGTCAAACGATTAGCGTGATGCGGGATTTCTTATGTGAAAAAGGTTTTCTCGAAGTAGAAACCCCCATGATGCACGTATTGGCGGGCGGTGCGGCCGCCAAACCCTTTGTGACGCACCATAATGCGCTGGATATGCAATTGTACTTGCGCATTGCGCCCGAATTGTATTTGAAGCGCTTGGTGGTAGGCGGTATCGAAAAAGTATTTGAAATCAACCGCAACTTTAGAAATGAGGGCATTTCTGTACGACATAACCCAGAATTTACCATGATTGAATTCTATCAGGCTTATGCAGATTACAAAGACATGATGGATTTGACCGAAGAATTATTTCAAGCCATCGCAAAGAGGGTATTAGGGCAACCTGGTTTTGACTATCAAGGACATCATTTTGATTTTTCCAAACCTTTCGCACGTTTAACGATGACCGATGCGATTATAAAATACCATACTACTTTAAGTGCGCAGACTATTCAGGATATCACAGCATTAAGGCAAACTTTGGATACCTTGAAACTACCCTATAAAGACAGTGACAGCGTCTCTAAATTGCAATTGATCTTGTTTGAAGAAACAGTAGAAGAAAAATTAATCGATCCTACTTTTATTACGGCCTATCCTGCTGAAGTGTCTCCTTTGGCACGACGCAATACGGCGGATCCCAGCATTGTCGATCGTTTTGAATTGTTCATTGCCGGCCGTGAGATTGCCAATGCTTTTTCGGAATTAAACGATCCCGAAGATCAGGCGGCGCGTTTTCATCTACAAATGCAGGAAAAAGCCGGTGGCGACGAAGAGGCGATGCCTTATGATGAAGATTATATTACGGCTCTGGAATACGGATTACCACCTACTGCAGGTGAGGGGATTGGAATAGATCGCCTGGTGATGTTGTTAACGGATTCGCCGTCAATACGCGATGTGATCTTATTTCCTCATATGCGGCCTAAAGGATAGAGAGTGAAAATCTCTTAAGGCAAGTTATACTCTTCGCATTTGATTTTTAGGTGTTGTTGGCTGCGCCCTTTCGCGAAAGTCATGTATGTTTAATACACTCCTTTCACTCAAGGGCTTGCCGCCTAACCTAAAAACCAACTGCTGTGAGTATATCTCGCTTTAAGAGAGCTACAAATAGGCTAAAAGCCTATTGAGCGCTGCCATTGCTCATGTTACTGGGCGCTGTCATGGGTGTTCCACTCATGGGGGGTGCTGGTGGCATAGAACCATTGTTCATGCCCGGAGCGGGTGGCATTGGGCCATTGTTCATACCAGGAGCGCCAACAGGGGGCGGTGTCATGACGCCTGCCATGGGCTTCATGCTGCCTTGCAACATGCTCATCATTTTTTGCTGTTCGTCTGCGGACATACTATTCCATTTCATCATCATTCTATCCATGGCCATTTGCTTCATATCCGGAGACATTTTATCCCAGCGTTGTTGCATTTTGGCTTGCATTGCTTGCTTATCAGCGGGGGTCATATTTTGCCAGCGCTGTATGGCTTCTTGACGTTGTTGTGGTGTCATTTTGTCCATATCACAACCTCTCATTAAGCTCTGTTTAGAGGAGGAGGTAGATGTGGTCGCTGTTTGTGCAAAAACGGCGGTACCACACACCAGTAGCGCCAATAGGGTAGCTATTTTTTTCATTGAAAAACTCCTTAGTTGATGTTTGGTAACTACATGCCCCCTTTTCAAAAAAGCCCATATTGGGCGCATCTGGGGCGCAAATTTTCTCTGAAAAATGCTCATTTACGTCTTGTAAACTCCGCTTTTTCAGCTCAAATTTGCACCCCACCTGCATCCCAATCTGTCCTTTGCCGTACTCATAGATGGGTGAGTAGTTACGATGTTTGATTGGCCCCGAGAGGCAAAAAGGAAGTTTTGCCGCTTTGGCCCAATAGCAGTATAGCCCATAAATTACAAACAGCATAAACCAATCGGTTAAATAAGGCAGATAGCAGGTCTTGATGATTATTTTAAGGCAAGATAGAATGACATTTGATTATAACCAAGGATCCCAACATGAAAGCAACACGCCAATTAAGACAATATTTAAATGAAAACAAACTCTACGCAGCGCCGGGTGTATTCGATGGCTTATCAACGCTATTAGCCGTACAGGCTGGTTTTTCATTGTTGTACGCTAGCGGCGGTGCTATTGCCAGAGCGGCAGGGTACCCCGATTTGGGTTTACTCAGTGTAAGTGAGGTGTGTTATCGTTTAGCCGATATTGTCGAAGCGAGCTCTGTTCCTGTGATAGCGGATGCCGATACCGGTTATGGCAATGGTTTGAATGTTGCGCGTACCGTGCGTACTTTTGAGCGTTTGGGGGTCGCGGGTTTGCATTTGGAAGATCAGGAATTTCCCAAGCGTTGTGGTCATTTAGAAGGGAAGTCTTTGGTGAGTGCCGATGAAATGGTACACAAAATTAAAGTGGCCAAAGACAGTGTTTGTGATGACGATTTCGTTATTATTGCC
>CAMFJO010000093.1 GCA_945956945.1 uncultured Legionellales bacterium
CGTACACGTTTCACATGGGGGATTTCACTTAAGCGCTGAATAGTGGAAGCCAATACAGTGTCGCTGGCTAATAAAGGATCGCCGCCGCTTAAAATGACTTCATTGATCTGAGGACGTGCGCGTATATAGTCGTCAATAGCTTCTAGCCCTTGAGTTCCCGGTCTATTGTCTTCATAAGCAAAATGCCGACGAAAGCAATAGCGGCAATGTATGGCGCAACTGCCCACCAAAGTAATCAAGACGCGATTGGCATATTTATGAATTAATCCTGGTAAGGGATTGTAATGCTGTTCTGCTAAGGGATCGGTGCTAAAGCTTGCCTTGGGTTGCAGTTCAATCGCCTGTGGCAGAATCTGCAATAATAGCGGATCCTGTGCATCCTCGGGATCGATTTTAGCCAGGTAACGTCGACTTAGCTTGAGCGGAAAAGAAGCATGGGCTTTGGCACAGAGATGCACTTCTGCGGCAGGAATGAACTGTAGCAATTCATCAAAACGAGTAATGCATTGTTGTAAGGCTTGTTGCCAGGTTAGTTTTATAGTCATTCAGGATGCTCAATCAGTGGCAAATAATATGGTAACGCGTTAAAATAGGAGCAGATCATAGCATGGCTAGGTAAAAAAGAGGAAATAATGGCTACATATAATACAAATGAATTTAAAAGTGGATTAAAAGTTATCATCGATGGAGACCCTTATACGATTGTTGAAAATGAGTTTGTGAAACCCGGTAAGGGTCAAGCCTTTGTACGCACAAAGTTGCGCAATTTAAAGACAGGTCGAGTGATTGAAAAAACCTTGAAATCAGGCGAAAGCTTAGAAGCGGCAGATGTGTCTGAGATAGAAGCCCAATATTTGTATACTGATGGCCATCACTGGCATTTTATGTCGCCAGCCAGTTTTGAACAGGTTGCTGCTGAACAAGCTGCCATGGTGGATGCCAAGATTTGGATTAAAGAACAGGATATGTGTACGATTGTTTTATGGAACGGGCAGCCATTGAGTGTGGCGCCGCCCATCTTTGTTACTTTAAAGATTGTTGAAACCGATCCGGGCGTGCGCGGTGATACGTCTGGAGGCGGCACTAAGCCTGCCAAATTGGAAACGGGCGCTGTGGTGAAGATCCCCTTATTTATTCAAGAAGGTGAAATCATTAAAGTGGATACCCGTACCGGCGAATATGTGTCACGGGTAAAAGAATAGGCTCAGTCCCTGCAAGCCGTCATTGCGAGGCGCAAAGGGGCTGAAAGGATTGTGAAATTATCTTTGTACCTCGTCCCGCAGTTTGGGGTGTCATGAAATACAGGGAAAATACGATGACAGGGAAAATAGTTAGGTATTTTTTATTTTTAATATGCTGGTGTGCACAATCTGCCATTGCAGAATCTGCGCCTAATCAAAATAATGATTGGCAACAATGGTTAGCGGCAATGAAAGAGCAAGTGATAGCAGCAGGTATCTCACCCGCCATAGCGAGTGATGTATTAGATGGTTTAACGCCGGATAATCGCGTACTGGGGTATGCGAAGACACAACCGGAGCGGCGATTGAGCTATCTACAATATAGGCAGTCGCGCGGCGATGATGCGCGTATTAGAATGGGCGTCAACCAATATCACCGTAATGCCCCTTTATTAAATCGGGTGGCGCGTAGTTATGGGGTATCACCGTGTGCGATTGTAGCCTTGTGGGGCATGGAAACCAGTTATGGTCACTATATGGGGGATTTTTTGGTCACGCGCTCTTTAGCTACTTTAGCATTTGCCGGTGAGCGCAGTGCGTATTTTAATGAGCAATTGTTGTATGCTTTACAGATAATTAATGCGGGACATATAGACAATGCGCATTATAAAGGCGAGTGGGCAGGAGCCTCAGGGCAACCACAATTTATGCCTTCTAGTATTCTTCAATATGCGGTGGATTATGATGGTGATGGTCGAAAAAATATTTGGACTAGTTTACCCGACGTGTTTGCTTCTATCGCTAATTATCTGGCGCAACATGGTTGGCAAGCGAACGCACCTTGGGGCTACGAAGTGACTGTGCCGGCGCAAATCGGTTTGAGTATGGGGGAGAACAATTGGCATTCGATCGCGGATTGGCAAAAAGCAGGTGTGACTTTGATAAGTGGTCAACCTATTCCGGATAGCTCCGAACAAGCGGCATTATTGATGCCCGAAGGTGGCCCGGGTTTATTGGTGTTTCATAATTTTTATGTATTTAAAGAGTATAATAATTCAACTTATTATGCAGGGACAGTCAGTCATATGGCGAATGCAATTTGTCAGAGTTAAGAGAGATGTTATGTTAAAACAAATTTTAGTGTGTCTGGTTGTCTTGCTGACGGTAGTTGCCTGCGGACCCACGCAACCGAGGACAGAACTTTCATCCTCTGAAGAAGCGCAATTGCAACGTGAGGCATTGATCAGCGCAACCGAAAAAAAATTACAGGATGCAGGCGTGACTATTATTCATTCTGGACAAGAAAGTATGTTGGTGTTACCTGCCGATAAGTTTTTCTTTATGGATTCTTCCCACTTAAATGGCCGTTACTATGGGACCTTAAATGCGGTGAGCAACTATATTTCTTTGTTTGATGTGGAAACGGTGAAAGTTGGCGGCTACAGTGATAATTGTGGTGATCCTCTGCGAGCGGTTGCGCTATCGAGACAACAAGCGCAAAATATTGCGGCCTATTTAAAGAATCAAGAAATAAAAGCCCCCATTATTTATGCCATAGGCTATGGTTGTTCTTTCCCCATCGCAGACAATAGCCGTGCAGATGGACGTGCAATGAACCGCCGGGTTCAAATTACGTTTTACAGATTAAACGCTAGACGCTAAGGAGGTTATATGGCAAAAGACAGCGACGAGATTAAAGAAGAAAAAAAAGCAGCCTATGCTGCTCGTAAAGGTGCAATAGAACTGGTGCGATTGCGTAATAATTATTATAGAGACAGTTATCGCTTTTTAATGAGTGCTGTCTTGGCGCTGGTGTTGTTGTGTGTGGTCATGATAGTGGTTATTTTCTACTTGTATACCACACGTCCCGCACCGCGTTATTTTGCGACCAATGTGATGGGGGGATTAGTTGAAATTCAACCCTTAACTTCGCCAACTTTATCCGATGCCGCTTTGCTAGGATGGTCCGCGCGCGCGGCGACCGCCGCTTTTACTTTTAATTATGCAGAATATCAGCAACAAATAGAGGAAACTAAAAATACTTATTTTACGGTGAGCGGTGGGCAAAACTTTTTGAGTGCTATTAAATCATCGCTCAACTTACAAGCGGTGTTGCAAGGTTTTTTTGTGGTAACGGCTGAGGTGGCGCAAGCCCCGACTATCCTGCAGCGTGGTATTGTGACTACGCCTGAAGGTGGACAGGTTTTTAGCTGGCAAATTCAGGTGCCTATACGTGTGCGATGGCAGAGTGCCTCACGCAATTTTGCCAATATGTACAATGTCATCTTGACCGTGGTTCGCAGTAGTCCTTTTATCGATCCGGTGGCGCGACAAATGAACCTCGATAGTTTGCAAGGAGTCGGTGTGCAACAATTGGTGGCTCAAGCACTCAGTTAATGTTTTAGGAAAAACGATGGCAAACCGTGTGCAGAAAAAAAATGGCTTATTTTTTAGAACTGTTATTGTCGCGACATTGGTGGTGGTTGGCTTAATGTCAGCTGTATTTTGGCATATCAAGTATCCTAAAGACCCCGATTATTATCAAGTTCAAATCACGGATGGACAAAAACAATTTACGCCCTTATGGGTATTAAAGCATCGCATCTTTTCTAGAGATGCCCTATTATTGTGGATAGAAGAAGTCGTTGGGGATATCTATACCTTTAATGCCATTAATTATCAGCAAAAATTCAATGATATTCTTTCCAATGATTTTACCAGTGCTGGCGCGGATTCTTTTAGACAAGCGCTGGAAAACAGCCAATTGCTAAAGCAGGTGACCTCCCAACAATTAAATTTGACGGGCATCGTTTCGGGTCAGCCGGTTATTTTACAACAAGGACCTTTATTGGGCGTCTACAGCTGGAAAGTTCAGATGCCCGTATTGCTGACTTTTGAGAGTGCCAGTCAAATCACCACTAAACGTATTATTGTAACCGTGCTGGCTGTTCAGACTTCAACCGAAGAGTCACCGAATGAAGCATTGATCTCGCAATTTTGGTCAGAAGAGTAATGAACATAACGATGATAAGGATTTTTCTATTGACGTATATTTTGAAAAGAGGAAGGTAATTATTATGTCTGCCACCTTATCCGAAATAGATTTTGTTAACTTACAGTCTGTTGATCCTACATTCATTATAGAGCTGCCTTATGCTACCCGCAACAATTTTACGCATACCGTTATTTACGATAGCCATACAAAAGCATATTTGCGCCGGCCTGTGGCAGAAGCCTTGGCACGGGCACAGCAAACATTTAAGACTTACCAATTGGGGCTTAAGATCTGGGATGCTTATAGACCTTTTCACATCCAGCAATTGTTATGGCAGCATTGTCCTGATGAGCGTTATGTGATGAAACCCGTCGAAGAGAAGGGACAAATGGTGGCGGGTTCGGCACACAATCGGGGGTGCGCCGTGGATCTTACTTTAATCGACTTACAGACTGGATTAGAAGTGGAAATGCCAAGCTTGTTTGATGATTTTAGCCGCGCAGCGCACCGTGACTACATGGAATGCAGTGCACAAGCCATACAAAACAGAAAATTGCTGGAAGACGTCATGACAGCCTGTGGTTTTATCGGCTTGCCGACGGAATGGTGGCATTTTACCTGGCATGCGGCAGAAGAATATCCCTTGTGTGATTTGCCGCCGCTTTGAGGTATACCCGACGCACTTGAAGATGCGAACTGACATTATCGCTATTCTCTAAAAGATCTCTTTTATTACTACTCCCTCTGGGCCGTCATTGCGAGGCGCATAGCGCCGCGGCAATCCATAGAGATCTTCCTGGATTGCCACGCTTTCGCTAAAGCGAAAGCTCGCAATGACGGCCC
>CAMFJO010000094.1 GCA_945956945.1 uncultured Legionellales bacterium
AACACAAATTAAAAGCATGGTGCATAACCCCCTCTTATTTACATTTTTCATCGAGGTTCTATTCTTCTATCGCCTCAGCTTGTATTACTTTATTTTGTGTAGAATTTAAGGGCTGACTGGCAGTCGGAGAATACACATAAATAAGCTCATTGTGTACGTAATAATCTTTAAAACTGAGATAATTTCCATAAGTATCGCTCAAAGAAGGATCTTGATCCCACAGCGCTTGGGTATACCATTTCCAATATTTGTTATGATTCTGCAGTTCGATATCCGCCGCATCATAAAGATCGTAATAAGTTCTATACGCTATGTAGGCATTATCAATTCCAACAGGCCACTCGAGCACCTTTTGAAATGGCTTAGAGGGACTGTGAAACATCCATTGATAAATGTAATCGATTCTATGTTGATCTCGCACCGTATAATCCCATAAAAAATACTTTGGACCAGGAACAAAAGGCAAGGGATCTTTAGGTGGGGAAAGACTGCTATATTGATAACCCATGGCGCACTGTAGGTTTGGCCCTGGATGTAATGGTGGCTCCGACATACCCGCCAAGGACATCATGCAGGTATTAATGGCATTGATGTCACCATTGTAAATAGAAATTCTAATGGCTGCATCATTAATATTATCTTGAACGGTTTCGCCAGAATTTAACATTTCTAGCACCAAAGGTTGTGAACCGGGGGTTTCAAATACACACGCGGCACGAACAGATCGATTGGGGTTATAGCTATCGATCGATTTATCATCAAAGTAATGAATGTATTTTAGTATGGACAATTCAGCCAGGGTTGCGCCCAACGAATGTCCCGTGAAACGTATTTGCACTGTGTGTTTACTGGCAGGGTAGGGGTATTTTTCATCCAATTTATCAAAAACCAATTGAATGAAAGGAATTGCTCCCGTATAAAACTGTTCTGGAATAACGCTTAAGGCCCACATTTGAATATCTTCTATCGCATCGGGGATATTGGAGGTTCCTCTGTGGGCAATATAGACGGTTGATGCCGTATTATTTTCTTGTATGTAGGCAGCGCCAAAATAACCGTTGTTTTGCAAATGGCTGGGACAGTCTAAAAACACATTCCAATCAGTCGGTAATTCTGGGCGCAGCAATTCTCTATAAACATCCCTGGCAAAACTGACAGCTTCTTGCTCATTAGTTAGCATTTAAACGCCCTTGTTATTTTGAAACACCATAGGGATTATGTATACACAATAAAATACCCATAGTCAATAGTTTAATTTTTTATAGAAAGGCTATTCCTACTTTTTAGTTCATTACTGCAATAAATAAATTAAGATAAGAAGCAAATATTAGCCAGAAAACATAGGGCAGCAACAATAAGGTAATGCTTTTTTGTTTGGTTCTGGCCTGTATGGCTAAAACTACGTTCAAACCGGTTAATATAATAAGCCAGATAGCGCTGAGTTTTACCCAATGGAGTTGGAAAAACAGAGGGGTCCATATCCAGTTTATTATTATTTGTAACCAATACAGCTCAATAAGTGATCTAGTTGCGGCTTCTCTATGTGCCGTTAAAAACCAGCCAATATAGGCAAGCACAGCATAGAGCACGGACCAAACTATAGAAAATACTATCCCGGGAGGGGTCAAGGAAGATTTGGCGAGATTATTATACCAGGGCTCCATATTAGCCTGGGTTAATAAACCTAATAAGAAGGCTATGGCTTCAAAAAGAACGAGCCAAAAAAATAATTTAATTAAATTATTTAAACGCATACTAATCTCCTAATTTTTAAGTTGGCTGTAATAATCCAAAGCCTGAATACGTGTCTTGCTATGTTCCACAATAGGTCGTGGATAGTTTATCTTCGCATAAATAGCCGCGGAATTGCTTGCTTCCCAGGGAGCATGGATCACATCATTGATTAAAGAATTCAGCTCGGGAACCCAGCGGCGAATATACACACCATTCGGATCAAATTTTTTGCTTTGAAGAACTGGGTTAAAAATACGAAAATAAGGCGCTGCATCAGCACCACAACCAGCAACCCATTGCCAGCTGGCGCTATTATTGGCTAAGTCGGCATCCACTAAAGTATCTAAGAACCAATCCGCGCCTAATCGCCAATCGATAAATAAGTCTTTTGTTAGGAACGAAGCCACAATCATTCTCACTCGGTTATGCATGTATCCGGTTGCCCATAGCTCTCTCATCCCTGCATCAACGATAGGATAACCTGTCATTCCTTTTTGCCAACTTCTCAATAATACCTTATCATTGTGCCAGGGAAAAGCATCGAAATCTTCTTGGAAGTTTTTATGTGGGAGTGAAGGCACGTGGTACAACAAATAATAAGAAAACTCTCTCCAACCCAGTTCTGATAAAAAATGCTCTATGCCGATCAAATCACACGACGGATCCTTTTTAACACTTTCGATAGCCCTTAAAATAGCTTCTGGGCTTATTTCACCAAAATGTAAATGCGGTGATAGCCGCGAGGTTGCGTCTTTTTCCGGAAAATCACGCTCTATTTTATAACCATTAAGATGTTGGTTTATAAACTGTGTTAATCGTTGCGCCGCTCCTTTCTCGCCCGGGGTCCAAACTTTCGAAAACTGAGAAGCCCAATTTACAGTGGGTAATAATTTCCAATCATCAATTTTATCACTTATAGCCTCTATGGTAGCAGGTCGCGCGATTATTTCTTGTTTGGGCGAAGAAAAAAGATCGGTGCGACAAACCTTCCAATAAGGCGTAAACACTTTAAAAAAATCACCCTTTTTATTACGGATAGCCCAAGGCTCATTGAGCAAACTCCCATTAAAACTTTGTACGTCCATGCCAATTTCCTGCAGACTGGCTTTAATTTTTTTATCACGTCCAATCACCAAGGGCTCGTAGCAACGATTCCAATAGACAGCGTTTATTGAAAATTTATTGATGAGTTCTGATAGAATAGCCAGTGGGTCGCCTTGTTGCAGAATCAGTTTTAACTTTAGTTTCGCATGAAGCGATTTTTCTAGTGCGTTAAGACTGTGGTGAAGCCACCACGCTTGTGCTCGTCCTTGCACACTATTTTTTCGATCGAAAATATAAATAGGCATGACGCTCGCATGTCTAGCACATGCCTCAAAAAGCGCAGGATTATCATTTATTCGTAAATCTTGCCGAAACCATACAATAGCATTCGTCATTTTTCATTAACCCAAAAGGTAGTTACTTGCCCATACCGAAATGAATGTTATCGAATAAGCATGAAGACACCATTGTAAGACAGATTATCTATTGATGCAACTAAATTGTACAACAGAGATTGTCCTGAGCTAACTGGCCCTATAAAGATCTTAAGACCGAAAATCAATCTTTTAATTTAGTGAGAAGCCCCGCTATAGCGGGGCTTTTCTATTTTATGAGTCCAAAGACAGTTTTTGAGAACTACTAAGACCAACTTCAGGTTCTTTACTATTGTCGTTACCGAAAAAAGCCGCCACCGAAGATAAATTTGAATGCACTCTGCTCGGTAATTTAAGTGATTTTCGACGTTCTCTTTGCGGTATGTTATCCGCAGAAGCATTTGAAGTGAGCGCACCATGATCAGAGACATGAACTTTGCGTCTGGACTTTCTACCTGAACTAGGAGCACTTTCCTCTTGTCGTTGATTACTCTTTGGGCTCATAGTCCCTGGCGTCACCGGCGGACAATCACCTCTCTTCGGACTTTGTATCAGTGTATTACTATCATCATTTCTCTTTAGACTAAAAGCACCTGACAACGCCAGTGAACGTTCTGCCTTTTTTGGGCTAGGTGGAAGAAAGGTATTATTAGCCACATCCCCTCTTTTTGGACTCAAGGGACTTGATATAGTAAATGGTTGAGATTTCTTTGAACTGAGTGGGGTAAAGATATTATTATTTTCGCTTCTCTTTGGGCTCGAAGGGCCTGACATAGCCAATCGTTTTTCATCTGTAAAGGCTTTCGTATTACCCGTGACCGTATTAAACTTTCGATCGTCTCTCCAGGGGCTAAGGGGTAAATCAGGTATCACACATTCCTTCCGTGGGCTGGCTAGTAAATTCGGTATCTGCCGTTCCTTTAGTTGTGGACTAGGCGTGGAATTAGATGAACCATCTTCTGAGACCGGCTGACCTGCTCCTAAGCTGAATGTACGCTCAGATGAACCATCAGTCGTATCTTCGTTTTCTTTTAGAGATCCCCCTGAAAGATATCGCTCTACTTTATGTCGTCCTATTGTTGGACTTCGCATCTCTTCTGGACAATCACCCATATTTATATTATTCATCGTTGCTATTGTCGAAATCAATTTATTGATCTTAACCAAACAAGATATAATATGATTTAAGTTACAAGTTTCTTCTGTTTCTTTCGTCAGATTGATAACTTCTTTATAAATAGAATAGTAATCTGAATTGACTATCGTCTTGGTGATTATTTCAGCCATTCCTTGTTTATCCACAGACCACGGGCTAACACGTGTGGCTTTTTCCACTATTTGGTCAATTTCATTCGTACACGCAGGATATAATGGCTCTTTATTTACTACCGCATCAATGAGTTTAGCAAGCTCCTCTTCAGTAAGAATGGCAAATAAATTTTTTAATACTTCTTTTTTTAAAAGCACCTGAACCAATTGGCTTAACTCTAACAAGTTAATCAGTATTCGTCCTTTTTCCACAACCAAAGTTTTATAAATTACCATGGAGCCTGTCTGCTGAACCTCTACCCCAAGTATGTTCCAAATAGATTTTACCAAATTAAAACACATTATTTTGAGCTTATTGTTTTCTTTCCCCAACATTGAGGTAATACGAAGTATAGCCTGATTATTTTCGTTATCTGATTTGGATATATCCGTCGGAGAAGACATGCCCTGCGCTAGGTTTGTAGTAGATACAAACTTCTCAACCAGACAAAAGGCAGATTCTAGTTCATGAAATTTATAATGCTTTTCTCTAAAATAGTCGGAAAAAGCACGCAAGGTCAGCCTTCTCCGCGTGGGAAATTGGGCATTGA
>CAMFJO010000095.1 GCA_945956945.1 uncultured Legionellales bacterium
TTGTTGTACATCCTGATGGTGGGTGGATAAAAACAAATGAGCACCAAAAGCACTGATGTAACGATAAGGGCTTTCGCCATTGGTAAAAGCCGCACGCGTAATGTTTAAACCATAGGCTTTGATGCTGTTAAAAATGCGCAAGCCCGTATCTGCGCTATTTCTGGACAATAGAATAACCTCAACCAGGGGTTCCTGTGTTTGGGGATTGTGTAAGTTTAATAATTTTTTGACCAAAGAAAAAGCAGGTCCGTGTTCTAAAATATTATTTTCGTGCAATATCTGGTATTTTTGATAAGCTTCTATCCCATCTTGTTCAAAAATAGTATGGCTTTCGGTGAGATCGAATAAAGCACGTGAGGTGATACCGACAACCAATTTTTCACGAATGCTGACGAACATAAAGTGCTCTGTGGCTAATTCAAGGATGCCTTAGTTTAAACCAATAGCTCAGGGGACTGCAATCGGTATTCCCAACTATACCAACCCTGAAACATAGGAAAATATAAGCCTAGGCAGATCGGGCGGGTGTCGAGTTGTGTAAACAATTGCGCATAAGCATGCAATTGCGTGGCATATTGTTCTTGCATGCGCTGATAAAAAACTTCCATACCTTCATCGGTCTTAGGTTCAGTGCTTTTATAATCAACGATCCACCGATTCCCTGTTTCATCGATAAAAGTTCTATCGATGATGAATTGTTTATAAATGCCCTCTACTTTAGCGGTTAAAGCGTATTCTGAATGTGCATCCCCATGGGTAGGATCCAGAATCCACAACGCGCGTGGGTCTTTACTCATGTTTAATAAAGCATTCGAGATGATAGCCATAGCAGCCTTAAGGCGGTCTTGCTGCATTCCTACCGCCAATAATTGACATTCGATAGCAGTAATGGGGTAATTTATTAAAGTATAAGCGCTTTGCTGGCTTAACAGGCATAAGATCCGATGCAATACAGTGCCCACGTGTTGCGCTGTTGTATCGTTTAAAATGGAAAAAGCATACTTGCTGTGAGCGCTTAAGGGATGGACATTATTTTCTAAAGGCACTGCTTTAGGCGATGATTCTAGAATAAAACGTTTTAATTCTGGAGATTTTTTAACTGTATCTGCTGTTGGCGTAGAAATATCGCTAAAAGGCAAAGCCGCTTCTTGATGCAGTGTTATTTCAGGCTGGAGGATGGGCCATAACTCGTGTAAAAAACTGCCTTTTGCAGGTGGTTTTACTTCCTTGTCTTTGAAATCGATGCCATACAATAAATACAATTTTTCTTTTGCCCGGGTAGCCGCCACATACAGAACGCGTGTATTTTCGAATGCAAGTTTAGTCTTGTTTTTAAGGCGAATATAATCGTATAAAGGGGTGTTGTTTTCCTCCACAGCGGGAATAGGTGCTAATAATAAGTCGGTATCGCCATTGTCGCGGGTGCGCTCTAACCAGGACAGCAAGGGTTTTGATTCAATCGGTGGAGAAGCTTCTAAGCGAGGTAAGATGACATAATCGAACTCCAATCCTTTGGCCTTATGAATCGTCATAATTTGTAGTGGAGAAGATTGTGTGTCTAATGGCGTCGCAAATAAAGTAGCAAATTTATCCTTCAACTCTTGTGGTTGTGGCCAAATGCCCCGTTGATCGAATGCTCTTAAAGTGGAGAAAAATAATTCACTATCAAGCCGTGCGGTGTCATTGGCGAGTAAACGATTGCCCTCCAAAGCGCGCCAGGTCTCTTCTATCCATACGCTAAAAGAAATTTCTCCCTGATGTTTGAGGCTTTTCTGCAGAGCGGGTAAGCGCAAAGCAATACGTTTTTGACCATCTGTCGATAATAAAGAAAATACTTTGGCATCATTTAGTGAGGCATAAATAGTAAGATGGGCTACGCTGGCGATATGGGTGAGGTCCGTCAGGCACAAACCAAACCAAGGACAGCGCAATAAAGATAGCCACGATAAACGATCTGCCAAATTTAGTAAAGCTAAAGTCAGAGACAATAAATCTTGTACGGTTTCTTTGTGTTGTAGCTGCTCTATTTCTACTGCTTGATAAGGAATATGCTCTGCATTCAGCAGCGCTAATAACTCCGGCAAATGGCTGCGCGCCTTGACGAGAACAGCGATGGTTTTTTGTGGGTTTTCAGCCAAAGTACTACGAATAATATGAACCATAGCGGTGGCTTGTGCCACACTATTTTGTTTGTCAAAGGCTAAAGGAACAATACTATTGGGCGCATTGGTTTGCTTAATCGCCACACTCGGGTGATAGCAAATGGCGCCATGGTCGAGATTGTCTTCATGCGGAAACAATTTTGCGAAAACATAGTTATTCCAGTTGACGATATCACTGGAGGAACGAAAATTAGCCATTAGGGATAAGGGTGTTAATTTAAGTTGACCCAGGCCTTGGGTTTTTACCCGTAAAAATAAACTCACTTCAGCTTGTCTAAATCGGTAAATAGACTGCATGGGGTCGCCAACCAAAAAAAGTGTGCGGCCATCATTTTCCTGCCAATCTACAGTAAGTTTGTTTAATAGTCTAAATTGGGTAATGGAGGTATCCTGAAATTCGTCAATTAAAATGTGTTGGATCTTTTGATCCAATGCTAAAGCGAGATCAGTGGGTGCTTCATCATCGCCTAAAGCCAATAAAGCATGTTCGGCTACAGCGGAGAAGTCAATACTTTCTTCCTGCTGAAACACGAGGTTTAACTCGGCGACCAGATAGGGCAATAAGATAACTAAATCTTGTAACAGTGTATAGGATGGATCGTCATTATTCATCGTGGGTAACTTTCGAATTTTGGCCAACAAAGTAACCCAATAGAAATTGTCTTCTAAGCGCTGACGGAAATCCTCTAGTGTGGTTTTATCCAGATGGCTAAAATTCAAGCGTACACGAAGGGTATCCGTTGTGGTAAGAAGACAGGCGGCGAGCCTTTGCCAATCCGCTAAGCTTGCTTCTTGAAGTTGCAATAAAGTTCTATTTTCTGCAGAAGCAAGATGGTTCAACAGATTTAATACTATGGGTTCAATTTCTTTAGGTAATTGCTGGCATAACAGATTGAGCTCATCTTCAATGAGGTTTTGTAAACTGTTCTGTAAATAATGAGACAAGGAAGCAGCAAAATCACCCACCAGATAAGGCAGCCATTGATCGCGTATTTTTAGTATATCCACCAGCAGCGATTTTGTTTTTTCGAGTTGGTTGTCTAAATGTTGCAATAAGGTGAATAAAGAGGAGGCCAAAGGGCTGTCCGTTTCTAAATGCGCCAATAGATTTTCTGCCGCCATGACATAATAAGGTTCCATATCCGTGGTGATGCTTAATTCTGCGCCCAAAGTAGATAAAAAAGGCATCGCTTGAGTTAAACCAAGACAGAAAGCATCGATGGTTTGTATCTTTAAACGCGATGGGTGTGTCAATAAATTCCACCCTAAGGTTCTATCTTTGTCCAATACGGCTCTGGCTAATTGCCAGGTTTGTTTCTTATGTGCTTCTAGAGGAGCTTCCGCTTCTGCCTGTTCAAGTGCCAATAAGATGCGTTCTTTCATTTCCCTGGCTGCTTTATTGGTAAAGGTAATGGCGAGTATGTTTTCGGGTTCTGTGTCGAAAGAAGCAAGCAAGGCCAAAAAACGTTGCATTAATAACTCTGTTTTGCCCGATCCTGCCGGTGCTTGTACGATAAAAGATTGCTCGACATCCAAGGCTAATAAGCGATTTTGCTGATCTAAATGTAATGATTCTGTCATAGATTAACCCTTCACCACGTAGACTGTTGACGAATGCGACACAAAGAGGGTAAATGGCAATATTGACAGGTCATCTTGCCTTCTTTGGGGTTGACCGCAGCATAACCTTTTTTAAACTCTTCTGCTAACACATTTAATTGTTCTTTCCAGATGTTTTTTTGTTGCTGCCAGGGATCTACCCCTTCTATTTTCGTTAAGATCAAGCGTTTGACAGAAATAGCGGGCCATTCTTCTTGAATGAGGCCTACGCCTTCAATACCGATCTTTTTTAAACTGACTTTAGCAAAGGCGATTGCCTGAATGTCGCTGTCATAAAGACTGCAATATAAGGGTAACTGCGGTTCCTCGGGGCGTTCCGAAAACCAATCCTCTATCTGTACTGAGCCTGTTTTGTAATCGATCATGATTTCGCTGCCATCGTCCAGTTTATCAATGCGATCGATCTGTAATCTGAGTTGCAAACCCGCAAAATCTGCCTCTAGGCGTTTTTCTGTGGCAATAACGGTAAAGTGAGGACGCATCTTTTCTTGTTCTAACCATAAATGAAGTAACTTTTCTAATCGTGACAGCTCCAGGGAATAATGTCGAGCGTGTTCTGAGAGTGGGCGGTGCGCGTGTAAATGATCTAAAGCTTGTAAGCAGGCTTTTTTTAATAATTCTTGTTGTTCTGTGTTAGATAAAGATAATAATTTTGATTGCGTCGTGATCGTCTGATAGAAATATTGCAAAGCGTGGTGTACTACGCTCCCGCGTAAGGCGGGTGATAAGCCTAGGTTAGGGCTCAGATTTTCTTCGGCTTTAAGTCTTAAAGTAGCATAGGCTTTAAAAGGGCATTGTGCTTGCTTTTTAAATAGATCACTGCCGCCTTTAAAGGGGGTATTGATATCTATTGCTAAGCCGTATTCATCGTTGATTTGCTCGGTTTTTAGAGGATTTATCATAGAATCGCTGATCACCGGTTTAGCCAGTGCTGCAAAATCCCGTATCAAGGAACTGGGTCGCAAAGGGCTTCCGGTATCTTCCTCGCTATAGCTGCAAATGACTTCGTCGCTGTGAGAGAGCAAGCGGGTTAATACTTTTTGTGAAAAATTAAATTCACGTGCCGCATCGGCATGTGGCATGGAACATTGTTTTTGGAAATGAATAGGCAATAGTGGATGGGGGCGCGGATTGGGTGGCAAAGTACCCTCATTTAAACCGGTTATCCACAAATGGGTATATTCGAGACCACTTGCTTCTAATAATCCTAATAC
>CAMFJO010000096.1 GCA_945956945.1 uncultured Legionellales bacterium
TCATTACGCTCATCAAACGCTTGTGCCACCAATCCAGAATCTCTATCTAGACCCAAAGTTAACTGCGTTAAATCATTAGAGCCAATAGAAAATCCATCAAAGTATTCCAAGAACTGATCGGCTAACAAAGCATTCGATGGGATTTCACACATCATGATCAAACGCAAACCGTTTTCGCCCCGCTTTAAACCGTGCGCCGCTAATACTTCGATGACGGCTTTGGCTTCAGCCACTGTGCGCACGAAAGGAATCATCACTTCCACATTGGTTAAACCCATCTTTTCCCGTACGTATTTAACGGCTCGGCATTCTAAAGCAAAACAATCTTTGAAAGAAGGTGCGGCGTAACGCGAAGCGCCCCTAAAACCTAACATGGGGTTTTCTTCATGCGGTTCATAGGTATCCCCACCTAAAAGATTAGCGTATTCATTGGATTTAAAATCGGATAAACGCACAATCACCGGTTTCGGATAAAAAGCCGCACCCAATGTCGCAATCCCTTCAGCCAAACGCATGACATAGTAATCAACCGGTGAAGGATAAGCCAAGGTGCGGTGTTGAATTTCTTGTTTCAATTCAGGTGCAAGACGATCAAAATTGAGCAAGGCATTCGGATGTATACCGATGGCTCTATTGATGATAAATTCCAAACGCGCTAATCCCACACCAAAATTCGGCAATTGACAAAAATCAAAAGCACGATCGGGGGTTCCTACATTCATGCAGATTTTAAAGGGTAATTTTGGCATCGCATCGATGTGCAATTCCTTACGTTCAAACTTCAACAATCCCGCATACACTTTACCATCTTCACCTTCGGCACACGATACGGTTACTGCAGTACCATCCTGAATATCTTTTGTTGCGGTATTACAGCCCACCACAGCAGGAATTCCCAATTCACGGGCAATAATGGCCGCATGGCAGGTACGACCACCGCGGTTAGTCACAATCGCTGCAGCCCGTTTCATCACAGGCTCCCAATCGGGATCGGTCATATCGGTGATCAAAACATCACCCACTTCTACTTTATCGATATCGGCTAAACCTTTAATCACCCGTGCCCGGCCTTGGCCAATCTTTTGGCCAATACTGCGGCCAATGGATAATATTTCTCCTTGTTCTAAAAGATTAAATCGCTCCAAGGTTTGCTGATCTTGGCGGCTTTTAACGGTTTCAGGCCGTGCTTGTACGATATAGAGCTCACCTTGCGCCCCATCTTTAGCCCATTCTATATCCATAGGACAACCATAATGCGCTTCGATGGTTAAAGCAAATTGCGCTAACTGTGTGATTTCAGCGTCCGTCAAGGAAAATTTAAGGCGTAATTCTTCAGGAACTGATTCTATTTTAACGCGTTCAGCACTGCCGGCTGTATTATAAACCATGCGTTGCTGTTTCTGCCCTAAACGGCGCGATAAAATGGCATCAAAGCCTTTTTTTAATCCGCTTTTATAAACATAAAACTCATCGGGATTAATGCTGCCTTGTACCAACAATTCCCCTAAACCATAATTTGACGTAATGAAAATAATTTCATTAGAGCCTGTTTCTGTATCCAGGGTAAACATCACCCCCGCAGCAGCTTCATCGCTACGCACCATTTTTTGTATACCCGCCGATAAAGCCACATCTTCGTGTGCAAAACCATGGTGATTTCTATAGGCAATGGCTCGATCGGTGTAAAGCGAAGCAAATACCAGTTTTATCTTTTGTAATACTTCTTCAAAACCATGCACATTTAAAAAAGTTTCTTGCTGACCCGCAAAAGACGCTTCGGGCAAATCTTCAGCCGTTGCAGAGGATCGCACTGCTACTGTAAAATCCTTTCCTAAACGATCTCTTAGCGTTTGATAAGCGTGTTGCATTTCTTCTATAAATTTAGAAGAAAAGGGGGCATCAATAATCCATTGCCGTGCTTTGGCGCCTTTTTCCGCCAATTGTGCTAAATTCTCAACATCTAAGTCCTGCAATAAATCTTTAAGACGTTTGTCTAGACCATTATCGCTTAAAAAATCTCTATAGGCTTGCGCGGTTGTGGCAAAACCCGGCGGTACTTTGACACCCAATTGACTTAGGTTTTGTATCATCTCGCCTAAAGAAGAATTTTTTCCTCCGACGAGATGCACGTCCTCGCGACCTAATGCTTCGAAAAACATGACGTAGGGTTTATTCATTATTTCACTCCCGTTATACGCTTCGCAGTTGACCTAAAAATCAACTGCTGCGAGTTATATTAAAATTTCTAATCTCTGCCACTCATCGCACCAAGCTATCACCGATTGGCGTATTGCATCGTGTGCATAACCACTCACCTGTTTCTGCAGACAATCGACTATATCGTCCACATTATTTTTTTGCTGCTGTATTATCGTAAATAACAAAGCAGACCAGGCATCCAAGGCAAACCACTGCACTTCCTGCGCTCTGTTTCTATAGACAATGCCTTGCCAGGGCTGCGTACGTAGCGCCAAAGGTGCATATTCTTTGTCCAAAGGATAGACTGCATACTCATATTGGCAATAATAAGCTAAGGGTGAACAATGCATACCCGGGGAATCAGGTTCTGGCAGACTCTCATCCGCAACGGTTGCCACTAATTCCATCCACTCAAAATGCGCTAAAGCCCACAACCAGGGCCATTGGCCATACAGGGCCTTATTATGCCACAAAAAGCTTAAAAATTCATCAGGTACTTGATAAAAATAAGGCGTATTGGCTTTATGAATACACAAGAATTGATCCAACAAAAATTGCCATTTTTCTTCTCCTAAATGCTTTATGAGGCGCGGGTAGATATTGGCTAGCAATTCCTGCAAATTAGCACGCAGCAAGCGATGGTAAATTTTTTCAGTACCTTTAGCAGACAAAGGCGTTTTAGCGGTGCGTAAATACTCACTAAAATCTTGTTGTTTAATAGACATAACTATTCTCGAGGGCTTTTTCAATACGACCTAATTCCTGACATACTTTAGGCCAGGATGGAATAGCATTATCACATTCCAGAACAGTAGGTCTTAGGCCGTGGCATTCATAAGTATATTCTAACAAACTCCATACCGGTGTTGGCACGGGATAATGGTGCGTATCAATCAGAATGGTTTCATCCGCATTTATATCAAAATCACGCAAAGATTGTTCCTGGTGACCAGCGACATGCAAATAAGCAATACGTGCACTGGGTAATGCCGCTATAAATTTTTCGGCATCGTAATGATGGTTCACACTATTGACATACACATTATTCACGTCCAGCAACAAATCACAATCAGCTTCATTTAATACCGCCTTTATAAATTCTAGTTCTGTGAGTTCATTGTCTAATGTCATGTAATAGCTGATATTTTCAATGGCAATGCGTTGTTCTAGATAGTCTTGTACTGTTTGAATGCGTTTAACCACATGTTTTACTGTATCGGTATTAAAAGGTAAAGGTAATAAATCATAGAGCATGCCTTGATGGTCATTGCTAAAACTTAAATGCTCACTATAACATTGAACTTGATACTGCTTAAAAAAAATTTTTAAAGATTCTAAAAAAGTAAAATCTAAGGGTGAAGTTCCCCCTAAAGATAAAGACAAGCCATGGCAATACCAGGTGAAATGAGCGGCTAGTTCTTCTAAATAGTGTTGGTAGATACCACCTTTTCCGCACCAATTTTCCGGTGCAATTTCCAGAATAGTACAGGGCACAGTATGCGTGTTTAAACTCTGCCGTAGAGAAGATAGTAGGACTTGGCGCAAACCAAGTCCTACGTACCCTTCGTCTTTCAAGCTCCGACTTTGTTGTGTGCTTGCCTCACTGCTCATGTACTTAGGTGTACACTCCGCTGCTCGGCTGTGCACACGCCTCACCGCAGCTTGAAATACTGTGGGACGATAAAATGGCGATTCAGAATTATTTGGATGCGCCACTGCATTTACCGGCAGCGCATTTGCCTGCGGCACATTTACCTTCGGCATTTTTATCGGTCTTCTTCATGTCCATGCCATTTTGCATAGGCGCAGACTTAGCATCGGTGGAAGCAGGCGTGGTAGGCGCTACTACAGGTGTGCCGGTGCTACTGTTGGCAGTACCCGCCGCCAATACGGAGGCACTCAAACAAACACCCATACCGAGGGCAATTAGACTTGCTTTCTTCATCATAGACTCCTTGAATTTTGAGATATTAGGGTATAAATAGACTAAAAAATACTCAGCGCGATGCTGCTTTTTAGCAGAGGTATTATACCATAAAAGATCCTCGAGATTGACAAGCCCTCTGCTACCGGCTAGGATCCGACGCTCAGTATCAATGCCGAGATGGTGAAATTGGTAGACACGCAAGTTTCAGGTACTTGTGGGGGAAACCCTGTGGAGGTTCGAGTCCTCTTCTCGGCACCAAAGCATCCTTTTCACTCTTTTCCATTTAGATCCCTCCTTCAACGAGCCCTAGCCATTTGGTAGCCTTTCTGGTATAATTGCGCCATCTTTTGACCACTGTAGAGGCCCTGTATGCAACACATCGCCCCCGCCGCCGCCAAAAAAGATTCTTTTCTGGCCTGGTTAGTCGTTTTATCCGCTGCCTTATTTTTCTGTTACGAATTCATCCAAATGAATATGTTTGACGCCATTAACGGCGAGTTAATGCGGGATTTCAACTTAAATGCAACACAAATCAGTAATTTATCTTCTTCCTTCTTCTGGGCTGATATGTTATTCGTATTTCCAGCAGGTTTATTACTCGATCGCTTCTCTACCCGATTGATTTTATTGATTATGATGGGTTCTTGCGTCGTCGGCACCTTCCTGTTTGCCACCGCCCACAGTTTTGAGTTTGCACTCGCCACACACTTCTTTGTCGGTATCGGCGATGCTTTTGGCTTTCTATGTGCCTTAATATTGGCATCTCGATGGTTTCATACGGACCGCCAAGCCCTGGTCACTGGGGTGGTGGTCACTTTCGCCATGTTTGGTGGTGTGATTGCCCATACC
>CAMFJO010000097.1 GCA_945956945.1 uncultured Legionellales bacterium
GCGGAAGTAGAACGTTATACAGATCTAATGGGATGGCGGCTTAAGCTTGAACGCTTATTAGAGTTAATGCAGTCGTATGATGACGTTAAGTATAGAGCCTTGTTAAATAATATCATTACTTTGCGCGATACTATAAATGACAAGATAGAAGAATATCAAATGAAGTATTGTTATTTACAGCCCAATCGAGAAATACTATTGCCGCAACCTTTTCCTTTAAATCGATCTGACACTGTCGAAGGGGCACTTCGTGACCTTATGCACATGCTGCGCATGCAGATTTATGAGGAATTGCCTCTAAGTAATAATAACAGCCATATCTTTACACCCGATTATGAAAGAATAGGCGATAAATTTCGCTCTACACCTTTTAGCCCGTGCGGAACAAATGATGAAGCAATGGTTTCAGCTTTGACTTTATTTAGCGCTGACAAGAGAGATACCGCAAGATTAGAAAAAGAATTGAAGATGTTAGGCATCCCCGCTGAAATAATTCATTGTGCAAAGCACCGATTCAAGCATGATAACTCTGCGGTAGGAGGAGTGCGTATTGTCTTCGATTGTGTGGATCCCGTTATTTTTAATATCGTGATAGAACTGCAGCGGATCCGCTACAACTATGCGCCGCAATCGGTTATTGCGGGTATTCCGCAATCCGAACCTTCTATTTTGCGTAGTTCTCTGCTGCCTGCTTCTTTAGTTTCACTCAGTTCCGATTTAGGCGTCAATTCGAATCCAAATTCCAGCATGAGCAGGAGAAACTAGTTTTTTGGCAGAAGAAAATAGTTGATTTGTGTCTGTAGGTGCATTGAGTGTACTTCTCATGTGCCTGCAGATGCAGAATAGGCTTTAATTACACAGAATAATCGTATACACCAGAATAAGCATCCACGGTATTTTTTAACAAGCTGTAGACCGTCATAGGACCAACGCCGCCGGGAACAGGGGTAATCCACGAGGCCCTTTGTTTGGCTTTGTCAAAATCGATATCACCGCATAAGCGGCCTTCTATTCTATTCATGCCCACATCAATCACAATCGCGCCAGGCTTAATCCAATCGGCATTGACAACCTCAGTTGAACCGACGGCAACAACCAATACATCTGCAAGCGCTACATGCTGTTCTAAGTGACGTGTGAAGCGATGACAAATCGTCACGGTAGCCCCTGCTAACAGCAATTCAAAGGACATGGGTCGGCCAACGATATTAGAAGCGCCGACGACAACGGCATGCAAACCTTTGACGGATAAATTCAATTGTGCCAATAAAATCATAATACCATAAGGCGTACAGGGCCTTAATAAGGGGCGGCGTTGTGCTAGGCGGCCTAAATTATAAGGGTGAAAGCCATCGATGTCTTTGGCAGGGTGAATGCGCTCGAGAATGGTATTGGTATTGATATGAGGTGGTAAGGGCAGTTGTACCAAGATCCCATCTATGTGACTGGCTCTATTTAAAGTATCAATTAAGTCGAGCAGAGTGTCTTGCTGGATATTGGCGTCCAAGCGATGCACCTCGGACAACACGCCCACGGCAGTACAAGCATCGCTCTTTTTTTGCACATAAATTTGCGAAGCAGGATCTTCACCAACCAAGATCACGGCAAGGCCGGGCGCCCGAGCTTTTTCCTGGGTCTGCAAGCGAATCCTCTGCGCTAATTCCGCTTGCAATTGGCTTGCAATGCTTTTACCATCAATAATCTGTGCTGTCATAGTCCTTACTCTTGCTTTTTTGTGCTTGGATAGGTATGATTCTACCACTTTGTGAGGGCGTTTGTCCCGCATAAGACAAGTATTGAAACGGGGTATAGCGCAGTCTGGTAGCGCGCCTGCTTTGGGAGCAGGATGTCGGGGGTTCAAATCCCTCTACCCCGACCAAAATACGTGTCAAATTGGTCAGCGCAGTTACTAGGTTTTAAAAGCGCCCGTAGCTCATTTGGATAGAGCATCGGCCTTCTAAGCCGAGGGTAGCAGGTTCGAGTCCTGCCGGGCGCGCCAAGAATGTGTGTAAGCGCAAACTAGGTTTTTGATGCGTGGGTAAATACTTCCTATTTTATGGTGGACGTAGCTCAGTTGGTAGAGCCCCGGATTGTGATTCCGGTTGTCGTGGGTTCGAGCCCCATCGTTCACCCCATTAAAATGGTAGATACATGTATAAAAAAATAATGCTAACAATCACCGCGTTTTTTCTAATGACGGTACAGGCAGCACAGCAAATAAAAGCGAAAGCACCTTCTTTGGGCCAAGCTTCCATCGATCTCTTAAATCCGCTCAGTGGACTTGAAAAAATATTAAGTGCTATTTGTACATTAGCAGGTCTTGCTTTTTTGGCCGGCGCATTCTTTCAGTATATGAATCATCGTAAACACCCTACACAAGTTACTATTTCTAAACCGATTATCTTTCTTATCTTGGGTTTGGTATTTGTGACCTTACCATTATGGACTGAGATGTCCTCTGGTGCTCAAGCGCTACATCAGTAAGAATCTTTCCTCTAATAACTTTTAATAACTTTTCTGAGTGAGGGTATATACTGAACACACCTGAAGACGCGAAGCAGTTTAGTGTACTGGCTACTTCCTATGGGCCGTCATTGCGAGCTTTCGCTAAAGCGATAAAAAATGCTAAAAATGGTGCCGGGGGTCGGACTCGAACCGACACGGTGTCGCCACCACCGGATTTTGAGTCCGGCGCGTCTACCAATTTCGCCACTCCGGCATAAGGAGAGGAAGAGAGCGTATACTACCAGAATCCCTAATAAAGTCAATAGGGCCTGTTTACAATTCTACTATACTAGCCATACTGCCTTGGTTTTCTTGCTCCGCTGCTTATTTACCGCATTGTAAACTGCGCTGCGGAAGGAATTGTAAACAGGCCCTAGGTTATCCTAGCAAGCCACCCAAATCCCCTGGTAATTTGCCGCCAAATTGACGCATCATTTTACTTAGACCACCCTTAGACATCTTTTTAAACATTTTTTGCATTTGTGCAAATTGTTTGAGCAGTTGATTGATGTCCTGTATAGAAGTGCCTGATCCTTGGGCAATACGTCGTTTGCGAGAACCATTGATGAGATCGGGGAAATGACGTTCTTTGGGCGTCATGGAGTTAATGATGGCTTCAAAGCGCGTTAAGCTTTTATCGCCCATCATTTTTTCTTTCACTGCCTGCGGGACAGCGCCCACACCGGGCAATTTATCCATTAAGCTAGATAAGCCACCCATCTTTTTCATTTCTTGTAATTGGCTTTTAAAATCTTCCAGATCAAAACCACGGCCTTTTTGAATTTTTTTCGCGATTTTGGCTGCTTTTTCCTGATCCACAGAACTTTGCACGGATTCAACCAAACTCACAATATCGCCACGACCTAAAATGCGGGACACGATGCGCTCAGGATAAAAAGGAGATAAAGCATCTATTTTTTCACCCACCCCCATAAACTTGATGGGTTTGCCCGTCAAATAACGCACTGAAAGTGCTGCACCACCGCGCGCATCGCCATCGGTTTTGGTTAAAATGACCCCGGTTAAAGGTAAAGCCTCATTAAAAGCTTGTGCTGTTTTCGCCGCATCTTGACCAGTCATGCTATCAACGACAAATAAAGTTTCAGTGGGAGAAACTGCCTTGTGCAGGTTTTTAATTTCATCCATCATCTCTTTGTCTATATGTAAACGCCCAGCGGTATCGATGATCACCACCTCGATGCTTTTTTGTTTGGCGGCCGCTAAAGCAGCTTCAGCAATTTTAACAGGAGAGTCATGGGTAGAACTGGGGTGAAATGAGGCTTCTATTTGGTTTGCCAAGGTTTCTAATTGCAAAATAGCTGCGGGCCTATAAACGTCAGTACTGGTTAACAGAACACTTTTTTTATGGGTTTCTTGTAAAAATTTAGCCAGTTTAGCCGCTGTGGTCGTTTTACCAGAACCTTGAAGACCTGCCAGTAGAATCACCACGGGGGGTTGAGCGGCCAAATTCAAGGTTTCATTTTTTTGACCCATGACCACAATCAATTCATCGTGAATAATTTTAATGAGCGTTTGTCCCGGAGACAAGCTGCGCAATACTTCTTGTCCTAAGGCACGTTTTTTAATGTCATTTAATACATGTTTGACCGCACTTAAGGCAACGTCCGCATCCAGCAGTGCTTCGCGGATCTCTTTTAAAGTATCGGTGATATTTTTTTCGGTAATGCGCCCTTGTCCCGTTAGTTTATGGAGGGTAGCGCTTAATTTCTCGGATAAGGCATTAAACATGATGGTATCCTGTGTTTATAATCGGAGCATTATACGCTAGCCTAGCTATCTTGAACAAGTTCTTGCGATAATAAGCTTTTCAAGGCAAACTATAATGATGCGAAGTAGTGAGTTTCTAGAGGAGTTAAGAGTTGCACAATTTACAGCCAGTGCCTGCGGCTATTATCTTAGCTGCTTTATTGTTGATATCCGGTTTTTTTTCGGCCTCGGAAACAGCTTTAATGGCTATCAATCGTTATCGTTTGCGTTATTTAGCACAAACGGGGTCCTCAGCGGCAAAAAGAGTGTTATTTTTGCTCAAAAAACCTGACCGTCTGTTGGCCACCATTCTCATCGGCAATACTTTTGCCAATATTGTGGCCTCTGCCGTGGCTACCATGATAGCGATTCATTTTTGGGGTGAAATTGGCGTTGCTGTTGCTACTATCGTATTAACCTTGCTGGTTTTAATTTTAAGTGAAATTGCCCCTAAAACGCTGGCAGTGACCCATTCGCAAAAGTTTAGCTTTGTCGTATCTTGGCCCTTGTTATTGGTTTTTTATTTATTGTACCCCATTGTGGGTTTGGCAACTCAAATTTCCAACCGTTTATTGCGTTTAGTGGGCGTGAAATTACCACAACAACATTCACATGGCGATCGCCTTAGCTCGGCAGAATTGCGGTCCGTGGTGGTTGATTCCGCTGATAAGATGGCAG
>CAMFJO010000098.1 GCA_945956945.1 uncultured Legionellales bacterium
GTATAGGCCCACGCTTTGGTTCTGATGCACAAGTGAATTTGGGCGAAGGCTTTTCTATACGGGGTCGTTTAGGCTTGTCTGCCTTGATTGGCTCGCGCAGCATTGATAATTCTGCTTTAATAACCTACTATGATGTCAATGATGTGGCGGTTGGTTCTGTGAAAACTAATACTAACAGCGAGTCACAAACGCGTGTTGTACCTGAAATCGATGGTCGTTTAGGGTTAAATTATACCCATAATTTGAATGCTAATCTGGCTTTGGGTGTGGAAGCAGGTTGGCAAGCAACCAATTACTTCAATGTAATTGCTGATTCTTTTAATGCAGACACTGGCCAGTATGACAACAATTCCAACTTTGCACTACAAGGACCTTACGCACGCTTGCAATTGGATATTTCTTAAGGCCTGAAAGTGAACTGTTGATCTTTTTTCTTTAAACCACAAGGGCAGCTTAGGCTGCCCTTTTCTTTTTGAGCGGTTTCTGTGTTGTTTGCATTGTGACAAAAAACTCTGTAAAGTAAAAATGGGTATTTTTTGCTGTAAGGAGGGATTTTACAATGAAGACTCAAATTTCTTTAGTTCTTTTAGGTTTAGGCATAGTCAGCAGCGCTGCTTATGCAGGCATGGTCGCTGAGCCGATGCCAGTGTCTAACGATATTAATGTAACGGCGCCTGATCAAAGTGGTATGTGGTCCTTTGGTGGAACGGTCGTGCTGATGCAGCCTATCGGTGGTGGTTTTAATTATGCAAATAGCTTAGGCAGCGTCACTACGGATGGCAATACAACGGGCAACATTGATAGAAATGCCGTCGGTCAAACTTACAATTGGTGGTTTGGTGCCGATATAAGCTATGCCTTTGCCGGTCATGGCCGCGATGTCATGTTAGCGTATGAAGGCATGCACAGCACCAATGAGAATAGTACCGATGACAATTTCTTGACGAGCCCATTTCTTTATTCGGCCAATACACCCGCGAATAATGGCAATAGTGTTTTCGCCAAGGGGAGTTATAATAATAATGGGGGAACATTTACCTCGGCTAGCGGTAAAGCAGAGACTAACTACGATGCGGGCGATTTACTCTTTGGCCAGAAGCTGGATGTCGGATCGCGTGTGCGCTTGCATCCTTTCGCGGGTTTGCGTTATGCCTATATTAACCATAAAAATACCGGTGAGTATGCAGGTGGGTCGTATACCTCGAACACTGCAGTCAGCTACGATGTCACTGAAAATGCAAAATTGAACAGCACTTTCAGTGGTATAGGTCCGCGTTTCGGTAGTGATGCACAGGCTGCTTTGGGGCAGGGTTTTTCTGTCCGTGGCCGTTTGGGTTTATCCGCTTTAATTGGCTCACGCAAGACAGACAGTTCTTTTGTCGATTCATATTATGATACTACAACGGGACTTGTAGCGGCTACCGATGCGCAATCTGCTAATCTGGGTTCGCAAACGCGCGTAGTGCCTGAAATAGATGGCCGCTTAGGGTTGGCTTATACCCGTGATTTTTCTTCTGATATGGCATGGGGTATAGAAGCAGGTTGGCAAGCGGAGAATTACTTCAACTCTAATATCAATGTGAGTGGTAATACGACCAACTTTGCGCTACAAGGACCTTATGCGCGTATTCAATTGGATGTAGCATAAAGCGTTTCTCCATTTTCCTTTTTAAGTTTAGAGAAAAGGGCCGTATAAGCGGCCCTTTTTTCATGAATATCTCTATTATATCGGTGTCATTCTGCAAAAAATTGGTGTTTTTTAGGTTTTTTTCTTGTTTGCGCATCAAAAAAACGATATAGTGAAGATGGTATTTTTTAATTCAGGAGGGGTTTTAAATATGAAAACACAGATTTCTTTCATTCTATTGGGTTTAGGCTTAGCCTATGGTTCCGCCTATGCTGGTACGGTATCCGAACCTTTACCGGTTTCTAATGACATTAACTTAACGGCGCCTGATCAAAGCGGTATGTGGTCTTTTGGTGCAGAGGCGGTTCTGATGCAACCCACTAATAAAGCTTTTAATTATGCAGATGATGTTAACGCAAGTTTGACATCAAATCCTGGCACGGCCAATCTGGATATCATAGACAATCATCATAATGTAGACGAAGGATATTATTGGTGGTTTGGTGCTGATATCAGCTATGCTTTTCCAGGCAGCGGCCGAGATGTGACTTTGGCGTATGAAGGCTTGCATGGAAGTAGTACCGATAATACAGTTGCTCCTGGCTCAGGCGGAACTTTCCCCGTTACGAGTACTATCTTGATCAGCGATTTTACCGGATTACGGTATGACACGGCCGAAGGTAAAACCGATACAGCTTATGATGCAGGCGATTTGCTGTTTGGACAGAAGATCGATGTCGGTCAACGTATTCGTTTGCACCCCTTTGCTGGCTTGCGTTATGCCCATATTGATGTGAATGAAACTGGCAAGTACTATAGCGCCAACGGTTCTTTTTTAGCAAATGGACAACCATTTACAGAAGATTCTAAATTGGAAAATGAGTTCAATGGTATAGGCCCACGCTTGGGGAGTGATGCGCAGGTGAATCTGGGGCAAGGATTTTCTATCCGTGCCCGTTTGGGATTATCTGCTCTGATAGGTTCGCGTAGTATAGATAACGATACCCATATACAGCTGGGTATTAATACGACTGATGTAACGGTCTATGGTGCCGACAAGAATGAATCAGAGACACGCGTTATCCCTGAAATCGATGGCAGAGTGGGACTAAATTATACTTATAATTTTGATTCTAAAACAGCTTTAGGGTTTGAAGCGGGTTGGCAAGCAACCAATTACTTTAACGTGATAACGGATCAATATCCTGTGACTGCGGGGTTGGCTAATAGCCCCAATGGGATAGCTTCTTCTGTGGGTAATCAGCATTATGACAGCACGTCAAACTTCGGTTTACAAGGTCCCTATGCGCGTATCCAACTGGATATTGCATAAAGTCTTTTAAGTCAAGTCTAGCGATAAGGGCAGCGTCAGCTGCCCTTTATTTTTGGCCGCTATCGCCACGGTTAAAGTGAATTCTGCACGTGGCAATGTAGCGATCGTTCCCACCAATTTCTATTTGTGCGCCATCCGATACTTTACGCCCTTTTTCATCAATGCGCATGTTCATGGTTGCTTTACGGCCGCAATGACAGATAGTTTTAATTTCGATGATTTCTTCGGCCAGGATCAATAAATACAAACTGCCTTCAAAAGGTTCTGCTTTAAAATCGGAGCGCAATCCATAGGTTAAAACAGGTAAATTTAATTCATCGACAATAGCAGCCAATTGATACACTTGTTGTTTATTTAAAAATTGTGCTTCATCCACAAAAACACATTTTAGAGCAGGTCGTTGTTGCTTTATTTGTTCGACGATAGCGTAGAGATCGCTTTGCATCGTAAAAGAAATAGCATTGGCTTCTAAGCCGATGCGCGAAGCAATGACACCCGTCTGATGCCGATTGTCCAATTCAGGAGTAAACAGCACGGTGTCCATGCCGCGTTCTCGATAATTGTAGTCGGATTGCAGCAACGTAGTGCTTTTGCCTGCATTCATTGCCGAGTAATAAAAGTACAGTTTAGCCATGAAAAGAGCCTTTGAAGGGGGTATTTATAAGGTATATTAGCTTATCTAGCCCTTTGCGAGCAATTATGATATAAAGTTGTATCTTCGAAGAGGACAGATTATGCAAAATACATTCCCAGTTACCCTGGTTGAAGCGACCTTATTGACGCCGAGAGTGCGGCACTTAAAATTAAAACGTCTGGATGGAACACCCCTTGAATTTACTCCTGGTCAATTTGTGAGCTTTCATTTTGCTGCTCAGGGTGAAGGGGAAAAAGAGGTACGACGCAGTTACAGCTTGGCCAGCATTCCCGGCAAATCAAATGAGATAGAATTGGCTTTGGGTTATGTCAAAGGAGGAATAGCCTCTGAAGCTTTATTTGCGGCGGAACCTGGAGATACCTTTAATATGAGCGGGCCTTATGGCCGTCTTATTCTGCGCGATGAGGCTCCTAAACGCTATATCTTAGTGGCTACCAATACAGGGGTAACCCCGTATCGATCCATGTTACCTGCATTGGCAGAGCGCTTGCACCATCTAAAAGTTGTGATACTCCTGGGCGTACAAAAGAAAGAAGATGCCTTATACAGCGCTGATTTTCTAGCTTATGCCAAGCAATACCCTAATTTGGATTTTCGTCTTTGCTACAGCCGAGAGACGGAAAAAGACACTTTGCAAGCTTTTGAATATTTGGGGTATGTACAAGCACAATTTGACCTCTTAGACCCTACACCGGACAACGATATCGTTTATTTGTGTGGGAATCCTAATATGATCGATGCTGCTTATGAACTGTTGAAGGAACGCGGTTTCAGTGCGCAACAAGTCAGACGAGAAAAATACGTATCATGAATTCGAAGTTCTTGTCTCTGAACAGTAAAAAGGCATATTTGGCGCATCTTGAGCGAAAAGCTTTAGTTAAAAATGCTCATTTATGTTTATATAAACTCCGCTTTTTAACTAAAGCTTTTCGCTCAACCTGCATCCAAATCTCCCTTTTCTGCGAAAAAATGAATCGAGACGCTCAATAAATGACAAATCAAAATTCTTTGCCGAAAGGCGTGCGCGCTTTATCTTCCATAGAAATGTGGGAACGATTTAGTTTTTACATTTTGCAAACCTTATTGGTATTGTATGCCAATGCATCTCCGGCAGCCGGTGGCTTAGGTTGGTCTGCGGAAGCGGCCATCCGTATTTCGGGTACTTATGGAGCGCTGGTGTATATCAGTCCGGTTGTGGGTGGTTTTATTGCCGATAAATTTTTAGGCCGCCGTTTTGCTTCTGCCTTAGGGGCGGTATTAATGGGCATAGGGCAGCTTACTATCATGTTGCAAAGCACATCGGCTTTTTATGCGGGGCTGGGCTTGT
>CAMFJO010000099.1 GCA_945956945.1 uncultured Legionellales bacterium
CCCTTGATTTGCCCCTAACAAGATGAGGGCATTGTAACTTTGTTGCTTCGCATCATAATCACCAATACCAGTCAATAGATTTGTCTTGTTTCGTTGTAACACCGTTTTCATGTGATCTAAAGTAGGTTTGACATAATTAATGTCAGCCGGAATGGCAGCTTCTGGCCAAATGACCAAATCGGTATTGCCCAGATAGGGTTCTGTCATATTGAGGTAATGTTCTATATTGTTAGGTAATCGCCAGGGATCCCATTTGATGTCTTGGGTGACATTGCCTTGCACTAAGGCAACGGATAATAAAGGGGGATTATCTTTACCCCAATGAATGTGTTTGAGTCCAAAACCTAGCGCATAAATACCGATAAAAACAACCAGAGGCAGGATGTGCTTTTTTCGATAAACGATGTACAATAATGCGCCTAGAAAGACACAGAGCCAAGATAAACCATAAACCCCGATGAAGGGCGCAAAACCGGCTAAGAAACTATTATTTTGACTATAACCTAAAGATAACCAGGGAAAGCCCGTGCCTATAATGGCGCGGATACCTTCTAGTAAAGCCCATAGACTGGGATAAACCACTAAATAACGAAGGGATTGCGTAGTGGGGATGGAACGCAATAATAGACCCAATAATGCGGGGAATAAAGCCAAGACCACACACAAGGACAACATGATAAGATAGGCTAACCACAGTGGGCTATGGCCATAAGTGTAAATACTGTAGTAGATCCAGTAAACACCCGTCGCAAAAAAGGCAAGTCCAAACACAAAGCCTATCAACATTGCTTCGCGTCTAGAACGGCTGTGTTCCCAGACAAAAATCAAACCACAAGGTACGAGTATGGCTAAAAATGACCATTGTAAAGGGGCAAAAGCAAAGGGCAGTAACACACCCAACAACAATGCTGCTATTATTTTATAGATTGTTTTCACTGTAATACCGCCAATAAGTGTTGGGTTTTTTGGTTAAAATCGACATAGCATTCTATCACGATACCCAAAGGTTTTTCCTGTTCATCCAATAAAGTGTCGCCGGGTGAATACGATAAATCCAGCGGGCGGTTACAATAAGATAAAGTGCGTTTGCCATGCCCTAAATAATGCATCCTGGCCACAATTTCCTGGCCGGTATAACACCCTTTGGTAAAACTGACGCCCTGGTGTTCGGGTAAAGCGATGGCATGCGGGGTAAATAAACCACTGGTGGGTGGGCGAATATGGGCTAAGCGATGATCGATATCGTATTTAGACCAAATACTTTCATTGGCTAAAGTGGCTTTCTGCGTTATTAAGGTTTCCCATAAGGGGATGATGCTGTCCAGGCGCGCACTACACACAAAACGATCCACTGTGCCCGGAACGCGATGGACATATAAATCTTGATGGAAAGATTGTTGATTCGGCAGCAATGGCTCCATGCCGATATAGTGGCGTAAGGGTTTATAGCTGTATTTACCCGCAATACCGATGCTGATTAAATCCCGATCGGCCCATTCTATACTGACTTTGGAAAATTTGGCATATTGCTGCAAGGATTTTTGTAAGAGCGGTATGGAAGCGCTGGGTAAATGGAGATAATACGCCCCATCCCGTAAATAAATATAAAAAGTGGCTATAACGCGGCCTTGTCGGTTACAATGCGCGCCCAAATGGCCATGATGGGCCGTTAAAGAAGCCATATCACAGGTTAATTGCCCTTGCAGAAATTTTTTGCTGTCTTCTCCGCTTACTTTTAACCAACCCCAATGCAGCAAAGGACAAGCAACCAGGTCACCGGTATTTTCTTGAGGCGGGTTCTGACTAAAAGGTGTATAGTGGTATAGATCGTCTTCGCGAATGATGATACCGTAGTTAGATAAAAATTTTATAAAATCGGGATTAAATTGCATTGTATTTTAAGGCTATTACTATTAATATACGCATAATCCTAACAGGTGACTCTATATCAAGGCAACTATAATGACCCTAAAGCTACCACCAAAAGCGAAATTATATTGGGCTTGCCGGCGCGGCATGCTGGAGCTGGATCTATTGCTGCTGCCTTTTTTTGAAGCTTGTTACGATACCCTGGAGGATCGTGAAAAGCATATTTTTGTACAAATGTTAGAAATAGAAGATCCTACCTTATACCAATGGTTTATTGCGCGAGAAGCTCCCGAAGAAGCTGAGCTAAAGCACATGGTGGAGAAAATTCTTGCTTACGCTCGACGTTCGGCCATCTAAGCGATTGGTTCTTATTTATAGTTTGATTTACACCCTTTCAATGAGTGTGGTTATTATTAATACTAAAATCTATCCTGCCTTCATAGTGGTCATCGTTACCATAAGCCTATTAACGGCGTTAATTGTGCAGTTACACCAATTATTTCACCTAAAAATGTTATATTGCCTGCCCAAAGGGGCTATTAAGCTCAAATTTAGGTCTTTTTCAGCCACCTACGATAAGATTAAAATCTGCCATCAAGGCCCGCGCTTGATTGTATTAAGCTGTAAAAATAATTGGCAACACCGCTATGTGTTGTGGATGCGCGATAGCTTTTCCCCAGGTGATTTTGCTGCTGTGCAGCGGTTTTTAAAGCACAGAGAGTGGATTAAATAATCCACCCCTAAGTTTTTTTATGCACGCTTACCGCATCGGGGGGATCTAAGTCTCTCAACGGGCTCTTGAACGCTATCCCCTGAAAAGCTTAAGCCAGATCCCAGGAAAAGCACTGAAGTTTTTCCATAACGGGGTAGAGGCGCGGGCAGTAACGGATTAATATTTTTAAGCTTCTCTAGAAAAGCTAAAGTTTCACGATAGGGCTTTTCTTTTTCTTGATGAAGCATATGCATTGCTACTAATTCTTGAGCGCTGATACCACCTGGGATCGTAAATAGCTGTTTGGGCTGCTGCTCTTTGACTTTCTCGTACGATATTTTGATATCCTTTAAGGCTGTGTCAATCAAGTTATTTCTCTCGTCGCAAGAATCAGCACTTTGAATCTCAGATGACAGATGGAGCAAGCGGATTTTTATTTCAAGTGGAAGAGGGCACATTCTGCTCTCTCTGTTGAAATACGATCTAAGGTGCTCGACCCACGGATTACCACTCATTTTTTTACCCTCTTTTAATTTTTATTTGTTTTATTATAACATTAGATTGTTAAAATGTAAAAATGTTGCTACCAATATCTTCAATAACATGCTTTACTATCCCGCACTAGGGCAAAGCGTAGTGCGGGCATGTGAGCGCGAGGGCGCTTCACTTCAATTTAATTTAAGGGATTGTCGGCTCAGTTAAAACTAACGACAATGGGTCTACGCCTACTAGTCTCTATAGCCGCTAAAATTGCCTGGCGCATCTTTTCATCTATTTTCTGAAGGTCTATGCCTAGTTGTTTTTTCAGCTCTTCAGTGGAAAAGGAGCCAAGACCCGCTGGCACGATAGCATTTAAAATGACAGTGAGTGCCTGTGGGTCTATTTTCGCAACATCTGTGCCCAGTCCTCCCTCGCAAAGTGCTCCGAGCTGCCGCGAGCTCAACTGCTGATCAAATCCATTCATAGAGCCTGAGTTATCATTATAATGCTGGATTGCTGCAATGAATATTCCAACAGCCTTTATTTTTTCGTCTTTATTAAAGCCGCCGAAGAAAGTAAATCCTTCTCCCCGTTGTGCTCTTTGCTCTTCATAAGTTGTAAAGGGCTGTACATCTATTAGCATGCCTGATTGTGGGGCCGCCATTGTTCCCTGATGAGGTTTAGGCCAATTCTCCGGATGTTTCGTATGCGCCGCTAAAGCATTGTGGGAGAGATCAGCTAAGCCACGTAAGTATGTATTGTAGTAGCCCTCCGGATCAGGAATTGCTATTGCTGCGGCTTCGTCATTTTTTTCTAACAATCTATTACCTATCTCAAGCCAAATAATACCCAGCATATTCATGCCAGTACCGTCTGGGCCTGCAGCCCATGTATAGTCGTACTGACTCACTTCAACAGGAAAAATACCTTCTCTGGCACAAGCCATCGCACGCTCTGCTAGTTCGGGGTGTTGCTGAGCTTTTAGAGCTATCACAGTGCGCATAAAATTAAATGACTCTTGTTTTCCATCAACTTTGTGTGGGAAATTAAAGTCAGCATGACACAAGGCATCAAATTCTTGTTTACTCTGTAGGCCTAAGTCATGAATATTTTCCTCGACTAACATCTTATAATCCTTGCCAGTGTATTTATGCTCGGTGCTCACAATAACCATAAGCATTGAAAGCAGTATATCCTGCTGCTGCTTGCTTAAATTAGGGTGATTATTTTTTAAAAAAATAATTTTCTGCGCATGATAGGCATGCTCTGATGAAAACCAATTGAAGAAATAGTTCTGCCTATTAACCATGATATTTTGTTGCACTCTATACTCTTTTTTATCACGACCCACCAAAGTGGTATTCGCAAAAGGGCCGAAATACGCGGCATCTTCATATTTAAATGGCGCAATCTTTATCATTGTACGGTCATGAGAAAGTACGACCCTATAAGGTAAGGAATTAGATGAAGCTGGCGCAAACGAACTAGCGCTCGCACTGTGTTGCGGTGAGGCTAGCGGGGGAGGCGCTGAACTTGAACTGGATGGCAAATGGGAAGAGGGTGTGGATGAGCCTGCGATCGAACTTTGTTTCTTGCTTGCGAATGCTGTCGCATCAAAGCTAAGGCCGCTTCCTAACAATTGCGGAAGATTTTCATCTACCAGGGTAATAAAATACCCGCCTTGCGGCGCTGTCTGTACAAATTTTGGATTTCCATTTCTTCCCTCAATTCCACAGTGTATGGATAGTGTTTGCGATAAATTTTCTAAAATAGTTTTATCCTTATGAACTATATAATAATGATTTTCTTGATTGCTATCTGCCTGTATGCTGAATCCCCCGATAAAAATAGTTTGCAGCCATTGTTTGTTCTCTTCAAG
>CAMFJO010000100.1 GCA_945956945.1 uncultured Legionellales bacterium
TTTCAGGTGTTGCATTCACCATTGTTCGCATTTTGAAGTGTAACGGGTATATACTGAATGCACTTCAAGATGCGAAGTAGAAAAATTCAAGTCTTGCCTCAAGGTTTAGCTGCTCTAGTGTCAAACACGCCGTAAATACGTCCTTGTAGGCTCGTGCGCCGCATCCCTGCGGCGCACGGTTTGACCCTTAGAGCAGCCAAACCTTGAGGCGTCTCACAGAGTTCTTTTGTCTAGTTCGCATCTTCAGGTGCTTTCGTTATACAAGCACTGTACTTTAAGATGTAAGCGCAGTTTTTATATCTCTAACAAAACAATGGATTTCTTCTTCGGAGGTGTTAAACGATGTCATCAAACGCACTTCAGATAAAGATTCATCCCATACGTAAAAATAATAACGCTCTTGTAACTTTTCAATGAGCGTTTTAGGCATAATGGCAAAAATGGCATTGGCCTCCACAGGATGGGTGATGCGAATAGATTTTATCTTTCCTAATTCCTGTGCCAGCAATTGTGCCATCGCATTGGCATGACGCGCATTGTTGAGCCATAAATTATTGGCTAACAAGGCTTGAAATTGCGCGGCGATAAATCGCATTTTAGAAGCGAGCTGCATGTGTTGTTTACGAATAAATAAAAATGATTGTGCCAATGCAGAATTAAAAAAAACCACTGCTTCGCCTATCATCAGACCATTTTTGGTACCGCCAAAGGACAACACGTCCACATTGGCTGCTTCAGTAATGGTTTTCAAATCTGTTTGTAAGTGTGCTGCGGCATTGGCAAGACGCGCCCCATCCATGTGAACATACAAGCCATGAGAATGGGCAAAATGAGCAAGCTCACGCAATTCCTCTAAAGTATAAACGGTGCCGTACTCAGTCGATTGACTCAGCGATATGACTCGAGGCTGTACCGCATGTTGATCGCCCACGCGTTGCAGATGCTTTACACTATTTTCCACGGTTATTTTTCCCTGTACGGCGGGGACCAATAATAATTTGCACCCGCTTAGCTTTTCTGGTGCACCGCATTCATCCACTTGAATATGCGCCTTATCGGTACAAATGACAGCTTCATAGGGCTTGGTGAGTGCACAAATCGCAGTGACATTAGCGCCTGTGCCATTAAAAACAAAAAAAGCTTCGGCATTATTACCAAATTGTTTTTTAAGTTGTTCAGTCGCAGCATGGGTATATTCATCATTGCCATAAGCAATGGCGGGGCCATCATTGACAGCGATGATGGCTTGCAGTACCTCAGGGTGAATGCCGGCGTAATTATCGCTGGCAAAATTAATTTTTTTCATGGTTTTATTTTCCATATATTTAAGACTTGTTTGCAGATCCCTGCTTTTTAAGTTCTGTATAAAAATCTTGTTCTTTTTGGGCAATGTATTTTTGATAACCTATAGGATCGATAAAGGGGTTCAGCGAACTGGTCATCAACGCATCGTATTTTTTTTGTAGATCAAACATACTGGCATGCGCGCCTAAGAAAATATCTGCAGGCAGTGATTTAAGCAATTTTAGTGAATTTTCATAATCGGTGGCAATAGTAGGATAAGCTTTGTTATAAATAAGCTTATAACCAGGGTTAACGCTGAGGCTTCCCACTATAACGGCTTGATACGTTTTACCACGATCTTGCACTGGCATGGTCCAGGTAGTGCAGCCTTTGGTATGGCCTGCGGTGAGATGAGCGGTTAAGACAGTGCCCCCTAATTTGATTTGATCGCCATCGTGTAACACCGTATCGACCTGGGTGGGTGCAAAATACATACTGGGATCCCTCCCGTACACAAAGTCTGATCTTCCTCCGGATTCAACTTCGGGTACGTCGGCTTCCATGACTTTATACTGTGCCTGCGTTTGTTGTTTAATCAATTGGCTACCAGCAGCATGATCGTAATGCGCATGGCTGATCAATAAAATCTTGGTATCGCTGAATTTAAACCCCAGCTTTTCGATGCTGGCTTTGATCATCGGCACATTAGCCTCCAGATCGCTGTTGATTAAAATATTACCTTCAGGCGTGACGATTAAATAACTGGCTAAATCGTCTGTGCCTACATAATATAAATTCCCTGCTATTTGAAAAGGAGGGAAAGGGTTTGGCATGGGATAGGCCAAACAAAGGCGATTACCTAATAGCACTAGTGCTATAAAACAGAATATTTTCTTTATCATAAGCGCTGATTTTTTATGAGTAGGGGAAATATTATAACATACTCAAACTGATTTTTCAGCCGATTCCTGATTTAGAAAAACGAGACTTAACAAGATAATCAGCGATAAATAACTTGCTGTTTGTTCGGCATTCCATTGTTTGGATTGCCACATTGCAAACCACTCTCCGGCGATGGTTAAAAAGCAAAATAGATATAAGAATAAGCCTATTGCTAGGCCAATATTGGCCATCTGTTTTTTGGCAGAAAACTGTTTGGCATCCTGTCGATGCCAAAATAGGATAGCAGCTCCTAACCAGCAAAATAGCGCGGCCATGATTTCAATCGTAATGATCGTCCAATAAACTGCTGTTTGGATCTGGGTATTCAAAATTTGTCTTGGCATTAAGGTTGGAGATTTAAAGGTAGTATCCATAGACAAGACGTGTTGTACAAAGGCCCAATTGGATGAATAATCCACTATATTGCCATAAGCCACTAGCGTGAAAAATAAAGCTATACTTGCTACAACCATGATTTTAATCAAACGCAATATCATTTTAGTATTTCCCTATAAATAGAATAAAAAAAGGTAACTGCCCACCTGCGCCCAATAGGGGTTTTTCTTGAAAAAGGGATGTGTCATTACAAGAAAACAATATCAAACTATTTGCAGCAGATACAAGCCCCTGTTAAAATAAAATAATCAATGGCTGAAAATAAAGGTAGTGCATGAACAAAAGCATAGAGATTAAATTACTAACCCAGTGTTCCGAGCATATTCCTGCTTTGGCTAAACTGTGGTATGAAGAATTAAGCCGGGCTTGGATACCAGGCTCTAGTATAGAGCGGGCCACCTACAGTCTCAAGGAGCACTTGAATGCAGATAAAATGCCTCTGACTTTGGTGGCTTTTTCTGAAGATATTCCGGTTGGTATGGCTTCTTTACGCGAAGACGATGGTCTTGGAGCCGATCGGCAGCCCTGGCTAGGGAGTTTGGTGGTAGATCCGGCATACAGAAAATGTAAAATAGGCGCAAGCCTCATCCAAGCAATTCAAACACAGGCACAAGATTTTGGTTATAAAACAATTTATTTGTTTGCTTTTGATCCCAACTTGCCTAACTGGTATGCACAATTGGGTTGGGAGAAAATCGGTATGGATACCTATGCAGGCCATCCGGTGACCGTAATGCGTAGGGATCTCTAACATGGATTTGTCTGTACTGAAAACACTTCAAGATGCGAACTAGAAAAATTTAAGTTTTTGCCTCAAGGTTTGGCCGCTCTAGTGTCAAACACGCCGTAAATACATCCGTGTAAGCTCGTGCGCCGCATCCCTGCGGCGCACGGTTTGACCCTTAGAGACAGCCAAACCTTGAGGCGTCTCACATAGTTCTTCTGTCTAACTTCGCATCTTTTGGGTCTATATCTGCCCTTATAAAAAAGGTGGATTCTTATCGGTGATGGCACGGATCCACGGCATGGGACCAAAAGAAGCTGCAGTATGTCCTGTTACGAGATAAATTTCACGAAATCCCTGAGAAAAAAGCTGTTTTGCATAGTCTTCGCCTCGTATGCCGCGGCCTAATTCCGAATCTATGTATATGGGTGTAGTGTTATTAATATTGGGTAATGTTTTCTCAAACGCAGCGATGGTCGTAAAAGTCATGATAGACTTGCCGTTAAAGGTGGCAGAAATCTGCCAGCATTTACAGAGTGTGGCATCATCATCGATGAACACCAAATCGTGGTGAGTGGGTATCAATTCTTTGGAGAGTTCTATTTTGATATGAGCGAGTAAATTTTTAGGTAATAGCCGAATGTGTGAAGATTGGCAACGTTGTATAATAGTAGCATCTTCATAATGTGAAGTAACCAAAATGCCATTGTTACCGATTTCTAATTTTTCTAATACATCTAAGCCAGTTTCTGCTTCACCTAATAGTTCATAGTCTGAGAATACTTGAATAGGCCCCGGTTGTGTTTCATACCAATCTGAAAAGGATTGCGGTGTTTTAAAATGGTAAATATTTAAATTGTTGGCCACCGCCAATAGGCGTTGATCCCATGCATCGTGCACAGATTGGTCGTCATCCAGAATCCCAATGGGAATATAGGGGGATATGACAATTTCAGAAGTAAACCATGAAGGAGGGATCGCACCAGGCAGTTGAATATCAACGGTTGTCCCTTGACCCACGATTGAATTGAGCTGCAATGTCCCACCCCAAGATTCAATAGCCCTTTTTGCATAGGACAGACCAAGACCGGAGCCACTTTTTTTAAAACTCACCCCCATTTTTAATACTTCTGGTAATTTATCCGCAGGGATCCCACAACCATTGTCTTTAATTTGCAAATAGATTGATTCGTCACGGGTATCTAATGTTAAGGTGATCTCCCCGCCGGGGCCATGAAAGGATTCTGCCGCATTGTTAATGAGATTGGATAATAAGCGCTTCATTTCCTTCGGTTCAAATTTGGAAAATGTAGAAAAGCCTGTGTTCGAAATCTTTTCCTCTAGATGAATGTGTTGTCCTTCAAATTGCAGGCGTTTCTCAGAAATAATATTTTCCACCAGAGGGGCTAATAACCAAACCTGCAGGTTTTCAGGAACTTCATTATCTCCCGATCTATATTGATGTAATAAATTATTGGCAATATCATTAATTCTATTGGCTACATTGCGCATCAAGACACGCTGGTTTTCAGGGATTTGTGGTAAATGTTTTAAACAGGTATTTAGAGCGGCAAGTGGTGAGCGA
>CAMFJO010000101.1 GCA_945956945.1 uncultured Legionellales bacterium
AGATTCCTCTACGTCTCGTGGGCTCGGAGATGTGTATAAGAGACAGGAGATACCCCTAATAATATACTTATATCTGATATGGTGGCGATTATAGCAAATTCCAATCCCAATCTCAGCAGGCCTTAAAAATCTATTGTGTCTAATTATGATACACAAGGTTTCCTTGACACTGACCCTACTAGAGCATATTATTAAGATCGGTTAACAGCCCCTAATACAATCTTCTAACCAAAGGATCTCCTCATGACTATACGTACACGTTTTATTGCCACCGTCCTTAGCAGTGTTTTATTAGCGACCACTGCGGTTTCGAGCGCGGCTGATACAGCCACTACCGCGAATAAAACCAGTGTTTCTGCCGCGGCGCCCAAAAGTAGCGCTAATAATGTACAAGATAGCTATAAAAGTCTGGTCCAAAAAATAACCAATGGACAAATTCAGGTACTGAAACAGTTTGCCGGTCCCGGAGATTTAGTCGGTTTGGTCGTCGTATCGCCCGAAGGGCAAAAAGCGGTTATTTATGCCGATAAGAATGCCCAATACATCATGATCGGGAATGTGATCACGGCCGATGGCCAAAGTCGTGCTGCAATCGATACTGAAAAATATGTCAACAGTGAAATTGCTCAAAAGGCTTGGGCGAATGCAGCCAAAACCGCTTGGATTTTAGATGGTTCGCCGAATGCCAAACACGTTATTTATGCGATAGGCGATCCGAATTGCTCTGCTTGCCACAAATTTTACAGCGACACCCGTTCTTATGTGGACAATGGCGATTTAGCCATTCGCTGGATTTTAGTCGGTTTCTTGCGCCCCTCTAGTCCTGGTATGTCGATGGCGATTATGAATGCCAAGGATCCTGCTGCTTTACTGAAACAAAATGAAAGCCAGTTTAATTCCACTAAGGAACAAGGTGGTATTCAGCCCCTGGCAAATCCTTCGGCGGATCTCAAAGCTAAATTTGATGGCAACATGAAATTCATGTCGGATCACCAGTTTACAGTGACCCCCGTGATTATTTTTAAAGATAGTCAGGGTAAAGCGCATACAGCCATGGGTGCTGTTCCTGAGCCGCAGTTAAAGCAATTAGTAGACAGTGCTACTAAGCCTTAAGGAGTTTCTCTTGAGAACCAGAAATAAGCATTATGTCAGTGAAATAGATTGTTTCTTAGAAGAATTAAGACAATCATTGCCTGAATCAGACAGCCAATGCCGGGAACGCAAGGAATATGAGCAACTGAATCGCTTACGCGACAGGGCTGAATCAGATCACGTATGAAAAAAGCAGATAATTTAAGTCTGGTTAATAAATTCCTCATCGCCACACCAGAGTTGAACGATGGGCATTTCCATCGTGGTGTAGTGTATGTTTGTGCGCACAGCGAGGAAGGGGCTATGGGTGTGGTCATCAACCGCCCTTTTTTGGATATGAAGCTCGCTGATGTTTTTGCCGAAATGAAAATTGAAGTGGATAAAAATCTGCAGTTACCCTCTACGGTGTTATTGGGCGGACCTTTACAACCGGATCGCGGTTTTGTTCTTCATAAACCACAACCGCAGCAACAGTGGCAATCTAGTTTAGTCGTTGATAATACGGTCGCGGTGACTTCTTCCCAAGATATTCTACAGGCGATGGCGCGCAATCAAGGCCCCAGTGAAGCACTCATGATTTTGGGTTATTGCGGCTGGACAGCAGGCTTGGTGGAACAAGAAATTGCCAAGAATGATTGGTTAGTAGCGCCGGCGAATTTAGAGATTCTTTTTTCAGTCCCTTTTGGTGAACGATGGCAACGTGCTATCAAAAGCTTAGGATTTAATCCAGATAATTTGTCGGATGATATGGGCCATGCCTGACACACCCTTACCCAGCAACTGGCAAGAAGCGGTGAGACCCCAAGGCGTTGCTTTAGGCTTTGATTATGGCACCAAAAAAATTGGCGTAGCAGTAGGGCAATTATTAACAAAGAGCGCTTCCCCTTTACCTATCCTTTATCGTGTCAAAGAAGAAATTGATTGGGCGAGTATAGCCGCACTGGTTAAACAATGGCGGCCTTTTGCCTTAGTGGTGGGGCTTCCCTTATACATGGATGGCAAACCACAATGGATTACGCAAGAAGCGACTGCTTTCGCACTGGCCTTAAAAAAACGCTTTAGTGTACCAGTTTATGTGGCCGATGAACGTTTAACCTCGGCAGAGGCACGTTCACAAGTTTTTGCTAGCGGCGGTTATAAAGCCTTAAAAAAAACGGCCATAGACAGTTTGGCGGCAAAACTGATTCTAGAACAATGGTTGCAACAATTTGAGAGTGAATGATATGGAACAAATGGATAAAAACGGGCGTTTAAAACATTTGCTGACTTTGGATGGATTATCGCAATCTTGTTTAAATAAATTATTATTACAGGCGGATCAATTTATCGATGAACATCAGCGCTTGCGTCACACCGATGATTTAAAAGACAAGACGGTGGTCAATGTTTTTTTTGAAGCGAGTACACGCACGCGTACTACTTTCGAGATTGCAGCAAAACGTTTGAGCGCTGATGTGATTAGCGTCAATGTGGCAACAGCGGCAACGGCAAAAGGTGAATCTTTACGGGATACCATTTTAAATTTACAAGCTATGCAAGCCGATCTATTTGTGTGTCGACACAGCGATTCTGGTGCAGCGCACTTTATTGCGCAACAGGTGAAACCCGGTGTGGCAGTGATCAATGCGGGTGATGGTTGTCACGCACATCCCACGCAAGCATTATTGGATTTGTATACCATCCGACGTATTAAAAAAGAATTTTCGAATTTGACCATCGCGATTGTAGGCGATATTTTACATTCGCGGGTAGCGCGATCAGAAATAATGGCTTTGAAAACCATGGGAGTGAAGCAAATTCGTTTAATTGCGCCTAAAACCTTACTGCCGCCTTATATAGAACAGACAGGCGTACGTTGTTATACCAAAATGGAAGAAGGTCTTCAGAATGCGGATGTGATCATCATGTTGCGCCTGCAAAAAGAACGTATGGAAGAAGGGCTCTTGCCCAGTCTGCGCGAATACCACCGTTGTTATGGTTTAACCCTGGACCGTTTAAGCTTAGCGAAAAAAGATGTGATAGTGATGCACCCGGGACCTATGGACAGAGGTGTGGAAATTGATTCGGTGGTAGCGGACGGTCCCCATTCGGTAATTTTGCAACAGGTGCATTTTGGTATTGCCGTGCGTATGGCAGTGATGGTTGAGTTAACGGCGGGGAAATAACAATGGCTAACACAATTTTATTTCGCAATGGCTGTTTAATTGATCCAGCTACGCACAGTGAGACCATCGCCGATTTATGGGTGGCTGATGGTAAAATAGTGGCAATAGACGATAGGCCAGAGGGTTTTGAAGCTGCAGAAGAAATAGATTGCAGCGATTGTTTAATAGCACCAGGGTTTATTGATCTCTGTACTGTTCTAAGAGAACCGGGATATAGCCATAAAGGCAGTTTGCAATCTGAATTATCAGCTGCTGTGAAAGGTGGCTTTACTCAAGTTTGTGTGCCACCAGACAGCGATCCGATATTGGACACACGCAGTGTTGCGGAATGGCTTTATGGCCAAGCACAACATCTGGCTAAAGCGCAAGTATTACCCATAGGGGCTTTAACTCAGCATCTAGCAGGGCTGCAATTAGCGGAGATGGCGGCTTTAAAAGAAGCGGGTTGCGTAGCGGTGAGCCAAGCTTACCATCCTATTTTTAATACCCAATTACTGTATAGAGCGCTACAATATGCTGCCACACAAAATTTGCTGGTGATTCACTATCCTATTGATCCCTGGTGGCAAGATAAAGCCTATGTTCACGCAGGCAAGGAAAATTTAACTTTAGGTTTAGCAGGTATGCCAGTGTGTGCGGAAGTCAGTGAAATTGCGCGCGTATTAGCGCTATTACCTGAAACGGGCGCACGCGTACATTTCAGCCGTTTATCCAGTGCACGCGCGGTGGAATTGATTGCGGATGCCAAAGCGCGCGGCTTAGCGGTGAGCGCGGATGTCGCCATTCACCATCTATTTTTGACGGAAACTTCGCACCATCATTTTGCTGGGTATAGAATGCAGCCGCCCTTGCGCAGTGAAGCAGATAGAGATGCTTTACGTCAGGGAGTGATATCAGGCACCATCGATGCGATTTGTTCCGCGCATGAACCGCATGAAGCCGATGCCTTGTTAGCGCCTTTGGCACGTACACCCGCTGGCGTATCCGCAATAGAATTGGTATGGCCCTTGTTGGTGCAATTGCACAGCGAATTGAATTTATCTTGGTGTCAGTGCTTAAATCTGGTGACAAGCGCACCAGCGCGTATTTTAGGTTTGAATCATGGCCATTTATCGGTAGGTAAAAATGCGGATTTAACCCTACTATCACCGGCTGCTTCGTGGAAAGTAAATGCGGATACCTTGGTGTCCCAGGGCAAAAATACGCCTTTCTTCGGGCAAGAAGTCAATGGACAAGTGAGGGCAACCTATATGCAGGGGCGGTCGGTATTTCATGTTTCACTGTGAGACTCTTTTTCCAATCTAGGATAGAGCCATTTATACATGGTTATGTAACCTCTGGAAAATTCCACCAATGACCAAACTTGCTAAAAGGCAGTCATTTCTATTATAGTAGATACTGCTTTTCCCACAGACAGTAATATAACTTTTTCAAAAGGGTAGTACCCTATGGTTGTGAGAAAACAGAGGTAACTACCCACCCTTCTGACCGTACCCTAAAGCCTAGATTGGAATGCCGCAAGACTAACTCTATCGCTTTTCTTGAAAATGGGCGTGTAGTTACCAATAGCGACACTATAATTAAAAGAGGGGTAAAAATATGTACTTAATGAATCCTATTCTGGGCTCTGT
>CAMFJO010000102.1 GCA_945956945.1 uncultured Legionellales bacterium
CCTTATTGTTATTCTCCAGACCTCATTATGGGGTTGATTTAGCCGCACCGCGCGGCACTCCAGTGGTTGCATCTGCCAATGGCGTTGTGAGCGTTGCCGGTCAAGAAGGGGGTTATGGCAATTTGGTGATTATCAACCACGGCCATGGTATTACTACTCGCTATGGACATTTAAATCGTTTTGCCAGCAATATACGCCCAGGTACTTATGTGAAACAGGGTCAAGTTATCGCTTATGTAGGCAGTACCGGATTAGCTTCCGGCCCGCACTTGCATTATGAATATCGCGTTAACAACGTGCCGCAAAATCCTGTGTCAGTCAAACTTCCAGCTTCCGTCGATCCAGTTTCTGTTGCCGAACAAAAACAATTTAAGCGCGAAGTTGCTAGCTACATGGCACAAATGCAAACAACGCCTTTATCGGTTGTTGCTTATGCCCCAGGCTTAGCACAAAATAAGGCGAATGACGCACAAGCATGAGATCGGTAGCACGATGCAGTAATACCCTCGGATTTATTCTGTGCGTTATTTTATTAGGCGCTGCTTTTTATCTCGAATATTTTCAAGATCAACTGCCTTGCTTGCTGTGTCAATTACAACGCATGACGATAGCCGCCATGGGTCTGGTTTTTCTTATCGCCGCAATTCATCGCCCCCAAGGAAAAAGTCGCTTTGTTTATTTCACTTTACTCTTGATGATAGGGATTTGCGGCTTATTGTTGGCAGGCCGTCAATTGTGGTTAATTGCCCATCCTGAACTGGTCGCAGATGCACCCTGCAGTCCCAGCTTAAGCTATTTAGTGAGTGTATTACCTCTAAATAAAGTTATTCTTATGTCGATACAAGGCAGCGGCGATTGCGCCAAAGCAACTTGGCATTTTTTATCGCTGTCTCTGCCGGCGTGGAGTTTTATTAGTTTTAGTGTGTTGTTGCTATTGAATTTTATGGCGCTAATAAAACGTGGAACAACCGCTGAAATATAAGCGCACCTTGGGCCGTCATTGCGAAAATACCGTTTTACAGATCTCGTGCAAAAATATAAGCTAAGTAATGGTATCTGGTGGCATAAGAATTTAAAAATCAGTTGTACGATTTTTTCGTACAACTCATATAAAAGGGGGGTGGCAATTTTCCCCCGCCTTTTGTTTAATTCTGGGTTACGTTGTCGCATGCGTTTAAGATGCGAAATACTCAGGTAAATCAACCGAGCCGCGACCGTGAGGGAGCGGATGAAACAAGCGCATAAACAATATTTATCCGCTGCAAAGAAAAAGGATAGTCCATGGCTCAAAAAACCATTCCCTATGATTGGCAAGATCCCTTGTTATTTGACGAACAGTTAAGCAGTGAAGAACGGTTGATCCGCGATACTACGGCACAATTTGCAAAAGACACCTTGATGCCAAGGATATTGAAAGCGTATCGAGAGGAACATTTCGATCCCGCTATTTTACGAGAAATGGGAGCCGCCGGTTTATTAGGCGCCACGCTGCAGGGTTATGGTTGTGCGGGTGTTAATTATGTTAGCTATGGATTGATTGCGCGTGAAATAGAACGTGTGGACTCGGGATACCGCTCTGCCATGAGTGTACAATCTAGTCTTGTCATGTTTCCTATTTATACCTACGGCAGTGAAGCACAAAAACAAAAATATTTACCCAAATTAAGAACGGGCGAATTCATTGGTTGTTTTGGTTTAACCGAAGCAAATCATGGCTCCGATCCTGGCGGCATGGAAACACGCGCTAAAAAAGTATCTGGCGGTTATCAATTACACGGCTCCAAAATGTGGATCACCAATTCTCCCATCGCCGATGTTTTTATTGTTTGGGCCAAGAACGATGCAGGCCGCATCAATGGGTTTATTCTGGATAAAGGCATGAAAGGATTATCCACGCCCGTCATAGAAGGCAAATGTTCTTTGCGCGCTTCTATTACGGGAGAAATCGTGATGGATGATGTCTTTGTCCCCGAAGAAAACCGCTTACCCCATGCCGAGGGTTTAAGCGGGCCTTTCGGTTGCTTGGAAAATGCGCGCTTTGGAATTGCCTGGGGCGCATTGGGTGCGGGTGAATTTTGCTGGCACACTGCACGCCAATATGTATTGGATAGAATGCAATTCTCTCACCCTTTAGCCGCTAACCAATTAATCCAATTTAAATTAGCGGACATGCAAACACAGTTAACACTGGCATTGCAGGGTTGCTTGCGCGTAGGTCGTTTGAAAGACGAAGAAAAACTCGCCAGCGAATGCATCTCCATGGTAAAACGTAATTCAACACTCGTCGCTTTAGAGGTAGCACGACAAACGCGAGATATGTTGGGCGGTAATGGCATCGTCGATGAGTTTCATATTATTCGACACATGAATAATTTAGAAACGGTTAAAACCTATGAGGGTACTGCGGATATTCACGCACTTATCCTAGGCCGCGCTATTACGGGCATTCAAGCCTTTAAACCTTTAGGTAATCCTGATAGGAGATAAATGATGGTAAGAGAAGTCATGTCTTATGATGTCGTCATTGTGGGCGCAGGACCTGCGGGTTTGGCCGCTGCCATTAAATTAAAACAATTGCGTAACGATCTGAGCGTGTGTATTGTCGAAAAAGGCAGTGAAGTGGGCGCACATATTTTATCCGGCGCGGTGATAGAGCCCAGAGCCTTAAACGAATTGTTCCCTGATTGGCAACAACAGGGCGCACCGCTTAAAGTGGCTGTCACTGAAGATCGGTTTTTATTTTTAAGTAAAAGCCAATCCTGGGCCGTTCCCGAATTCATGCTATTAGAACCCATGAAAAACCACGGCAATTATATTGCCAGTCTAGAATTAATCTGCAAGTGGTTAGCCGAACAAGCTCTGGCTTTAGGCGTTGAAATTTACCCAGGCTTTACCGCCAATGAAATATTATTTGGCGATGAAGGTAGAGTGATGGGTGTTGCGACTGGCGATATGGGCATCGATAAAAATGGCCAGCCGAAACCAACCTTTACACCCGGTGTGGCATTACACGGGCAATATACTTTATTTGCTGAAGGTTGTCGGGGATATCTTGCTGAACAACTCATGAAACAATTTGGTTTAAGACAACATTGCGATCCACAGACCTATGGTTTAGGCATTAAAGAATTGTGGCAGGTAGACTCGCAACACCACCAACCTGGCTTGGTACAACATACGGCAGGTTGGCCTTTGAAAAATGATGTGTACGGAGGTTCCTTTATTTATCATTTAGACGAACAAAAAGTAGCAGTGGGTTTTGTGGTTGGCTTGGATTATCGTAATCCTTATTTGGATCCTTACATGGAAATGCAGCGTTTTAAAACCCATCCCGACATAGCACCACTTTTTACTGGAGCTAAACGATTAGCCTATGGCGCGCTCGCTTTAAATGAAGGCGGTTTGCAATCGATTCCTAAATTGATTTTTCCAGGCGGCGCCTTGATTGGTTGTGCGGCTGGATTTTTAAATGTCGCTAAAATTAAAGGCAGCCATAATGCCATGAAATCGGGCATGTTAGCAGCCGAGGCTATCGTGCAATCTTTTCAGAAAAATACAGCGGATAAAGCACTATTGGAAGATTATCCCCTATTATTGCAAAACTCGTGGATCTATGAAGAATTAAAAACCGTGCGTAATTTTAGAAGGTATTTTAAACATGGGTTATGGGCCGGCGCAATTCTTGGGGGCTTGGAGTTAAAGCTATTAAAAGGCAATGTGCCATGGACCTTGCACCATAAAACCAAAGATCGCCATACTTTAACACTTGCCAAAAATGCCACCCCCATTGCCTACCCTAAACCCGATGGTCTTATTACTTTCGATAAGATGAGCTCAGTTTATTTGGCTAATACCCAACACGATGAAGATCAGCCCTGTCATTTAAAGCTACGCTCTGTTGGCAAAGAGTTAACGATAAATTATGCCCAATACGCAAGCCCAGAACAACGTTATTGCCCTGCAGGCGTCTATGAAATAACCACCACAGAGGGCAAGCCTAATCTACACATCAATGCTGCCAATTGCGTGCACTGTAAAACCTGTGATATCAAGGATCCCGCCGATACCCTACGCTGGACCCCGCCCGAAGGTGGCAGTGGGCCTAATTACAGTGAAATGTAAGGGTATATAGAGGTGCATTTATTGACACCCATAGCTCAAATAAACTACAATAGGTCTCCATATAACGAGAGGCTTAATATAATGAAGAAATACATATGCTTACTGTGTGGGTGGACTTATGATGAAGCCTTAGGCTGGCCTGAAGAAGGCATTGCCCCCGGAACACGCTGGGACGATATCCCGCTTAATTGGTGCTGCCCCGATTGTGGCGCAGCTAAAATGGATTTTGAGATGGTGGAGATCGATTCTATCTCAAATTAGGCCGCTATAGTACTCTGTGTCGCATTGTCGAAAAGGGCTACAGCTTAGGGTGTTTACGAGACAACTCTTCAACGACCATATCGCGCATATCTTCTAATAATTTAACCTCGTTTGCATCAAATACTCTCGGCCTGACATCGGCAATACACAGCGTACCGACACAATAACCGCCTTTTAAAATTAAGGGCGCACCAGCATAAAAACGGATATGGGGTTCGGCAGCTACCAATGGATTATCCGCAAAACGATCGTCTAAAGTCGTATCATTGATAATTAAGGTCTTATTTTCATACACTGCATGCGCACAAAAAGACATATCTCTAGGCGTTTCTTTAATGGCCACAGGACCTTGAACTGATTTAAACCATTGCCTATCCGCATCAATAAAAGAAATCAGCGCTGCTGGCACACCAAATAAACTTGCAGCTAAACGCGTTATCCTATCAAAACGTTCTTCTTCTTCGTCCTCAAAATCGTCATCGTAGTC
>CAMFJO010000103.1 GCA_945956945.1 uncultured Legionellales bacterium
GGATAAGGTTAAGCTGGGTGCTATGCGTCTGATGATGGCCGCCATTAAGCAAAAAGAAGTAGATGAACGTATTGAATTAGACGATGAGGCTATCATCGTCTTATTTGATAAGCTGGCGAAGCAGCGTCTCGATTCTATTCAGCAATTTGAAGCGGCAGATCGCCGTGATTTGGCCGACAAAGAAGCTTTTGAGCTGGACTTATTGCGTCAATATATGCCAGAGCCATTGTCTGCTGAAGAAGTAGCGCGTTTGGTCGGCGAGCAAATTGCAGCCGTAGGGGCTGTTTCCATGAAAGACATGGGCGCTGTGATGGCAGCATTAAAGCCCTTGTTACAAGGTCGTGCCGATATGGCGGTTGTGAGTAAACTGATTAAAGATAAACTACAATAGGGCCCGTTTACAATTCTACTATACTGGTGGGAATTCACACTATGTCCAACCGTATTCCGGAATCTTTCATTCAAGATGTAGTCTTACGTACGGATATCGTACAGCTGATTGACGGCTATGTGCCTTTAAAAAAAGCGGGTCGTAATTTTGTCGCTTGTTGCCCCTTTCACACTGAAAAAACCCCTTCCTTTTCGGTCAATAGTCAGAAGCAGTTTTACCATTGTTTTGGCTGTGGTGCTAGCGGCAATGTCATCTCTTTTGTCATGGAATATGCCCACAAAACTTTTCTAGAAGCCATTGAAATGTTGGCCGCTCGTTTGGGTTTAAGTATCCCTCAGGGCGAATACAATGCCAAACAAGCCAAGCATACTCCTTTATATGATGTGTTGCGTGCGGCCATGGATTTTTATCGGCGTGAATTAGAACAGGATACCACAGCGCTAGCTTATTTAGAAAAGCGCGGCATTGATGCACAAACCGCGCAACGTTTTGCCTTGGGCGCAGCCGCTCTGCAATGGGATCGTTTATACCATCATTTGCTCCAGAAAAAGTTTTCACCAGAATCCATTGCGGCAGTGGGTTTAAGTGCACGCTCGGACAATGGCAGAGAATATGATCGATTCAGGGGCAGATTGATGTTTCCCATTCGCGATCGCCGTGGCAGGCCTTTGGGCTTTGGCGGACGTAGCATGAGCGCTGATGTAGAACCTAAGTATTTGAATTCGCCGGAAACCCCGGTGTTTCATAAGGGTGGTGAACTGTATGGTTTATACGAAGTAGAGCAAGTCACACGGACCTTAGAGTATTTGATTATTGTTGAGGGGTATATGGATGTGATTGCCTTATCTCAGCATGGTATTGTCAATGTGGTGGCAACTTTAGGAACAGCAACGACCAGTGAACACCTGCAAAGAGTCTTTAGATTGACTTCTAAAGTGATTTTTTGCTTCGATGGGGATAATGCGGGTCAAAAAGCAGCTTGGCGAGCCTTAGAAGCTGCCTTAGCCGTATTGAGCGATGGGTGCGAGCTTAAGTTTATTTTCTTGCCTCAAGAGGAAGATCCCGATAGTTTGGTGCGCAGTCAGGGCAAAGACGCCTTTAACGCCTATTTAGAGGATGCATTACCCTTATCACAATTCTTTTTTAATCAGTTAAGCCAAAATTTAAATTTGGAAACCCCCGATGGTAGAGCAAGATTGGCCAGTTTAGCTCGCCCTTTGCTTGAAAAACTACCCATAGGTGTCTTCAGAACCTTAATGTTAGATGAATTGGCCAAAAAAACCCATTTGAGCGTCAGTTCAGTGCAAAAGATAGTACCGGAACACGTCGTGCCATCATCTTATAAAATGGTAGAAACATCCATCGCTCGTAAGACGCCCGTACGTTTAGGTTTAGCGCTATTGATCCAACACCCTCATTTAGTGCAATTCGTTGAAAACAAAAACATTTTCAAAGAAGTTGTGGTGGCGGGTATAGAATTATTTGGTTCTGTCGTAGACTATTTACAAACCCATAGCGGGCAAACGACGGCCAGTTTGTTGGAACATTGGCGCGATCAGACAGAAGGACGTTATTTAGAGCGCTTAGCGGTTGAAGATTTAATGATACCTGAAGTGGGGGTGCAAGCAGAGTTCAAAGGTATCTTGTTGTATTTACACAAGTTGGCCATAGAACAAACGATTGAAACCTTGTGGCAAAAAGCAAGTCACGTAGGCTTAAGTGCGGAAGAAAAAATACAGTGGCAAGCATTGATACAACAGCAAAAAAATAATGAATAAATTTTCCAATATAAAGATGAAACAGATCAAGTAGTTACAATGACTGATTTATAAAAAATGTAAAAATACCCTTATTTTCCTTGACAAAACACAGATATGTATTACATTTTAAAAGTTACTCTATAAAGGTGTGTGTTGTGTTTGAGCTATAATGTTAATGAACAGAACACAGAATCCGGTATTAAAAAAGTTCATTACGAGCGATGTAGTGAACAGATTGATAGCAGATTATTTGGAATTAGGGTTTTTTCTTGACAAGGCTCGACACCATAATCCGGGTCAGCGTTGCAAGATGAGCGTAGAATAAAAAATACCCTCCTATCTGCAAAAGAAGAGTATCTGCCCTAAAATGGACTTGGGGCCACAAGGGTTTTACTCGTGACATGAATACCATGTACGCAGTAAAGTATTAGGCTTAAAGCCATCAATCTAACAGTGTGGATAAAAATTTTATGACAAGTGAAAATGATAAACCCATAATTCCTCCTATAAGCGATTTTGTAAGCCAAGAAGAAAAGCAAAAATCGCAGTTAAAGCTATTGATTGAGAAAGGTCGGGAACGAGGGTTTCTTACCGAGTCAGAAATTTTTGATATATTACCCCCCGAATTTGAAATAGAACCTTTATTGAGCTTATTTGCTGAATTTGGTATTCAGGTTATGGACAGGACTCCCACGGCCGATGAAACCTTATTAATGACCGGCGGTACTGTGACCGCTGTGGATGACGATAGTTCAGTGGATGAAGTGACTGAACAATTCTCTAGTTTCCATATTGCTGAAACGGCCCGTATTTCTGATCCAGTACGCATGTACATGCGTGAAATGGGGAATGTTGAGCTATTGACCCGCCAAGGGGAAATCGCGATTGCACGCCGTATTGAAGATGGCTTGCGTATGGTATTGGCCGTATTGGCTGAAAACCCTGAAGTGGTTAAATTCTTGGTGGACGAGTATCACCATATTGAACAAAGCGATAATGTTAATTTTAGTGATTTATTGACTGGTTTCGCTGATTTAGAGGATAACAATGAGGCTTCAGTCGCTGTAGAGGTAGAATCGGTCGTGAACGACGAAGTCGCTGTCGATGCGACGGTGGATGCGGCTGTTGTGGATGTGGACGAAGATGAAGATGAGAGCGGCAGCGGTAGTTTTTCTGAAGACACGGGTCCAGATGTGGCCGTGGTTCGTGAGCGTTTTGCTAAAATCGAGAAACTTTGCCATTCAGCCTTAGAAGCTACTAAAAAATATGGGAAGAAACATAAAACCACGCAAAAATGGCGCAAAGCTTTATCCGATGAAGTGATCAATTTAAAATTGGCGCCTAAGCAATTTGAAAAAATAAGCCATACTTTAAGAAACTTGTTACAAGATGTACGCGTACAAGAACGCTTTATTTTGGATGTTTGTGTTAATAAAGCCCGTATGCCTAAAGAAGTGTTTTTAAAATCATTCCCTTCTAATGAGACCAATTTAGAATGGGTAGAGGGGGTTATTGCGAGCGGTGAGCCTTTCTCTAGTCGTTTGAAATTCTATAGTCGTGAAATTATACGCGCTCAAAAGAATTTATTGGTGTTAGAAGAAAGTTTATTTTTAAGCACTCAGGATATTAAAGAAATCAATCGACGTATGTCCATCGGCGAGGCTCAAGCAAGACGCGCTAAACGAGAAATGATTGAAGCGAACTTGCGTTTGGTCATATCCATTGCCAAGAAATACACGAACCGCGGCTTACAATTTCTGGATCTGATTCAGGAAGGTAACATTGGTTTGATGAAAGCGGTAGATAAGTTTGAATACAGACGCGGTTATAAGTTTTCCACCTATGCTACCTGGTGGATACGCCAGGCAATTACCCGCGCTATTGCCGATCAGGCGCGCACTATTCGTATTCCTGTGCATATGATTGAAACCATCAACAAAATTCACCGGGTGGGTAGACAGATCCTGCAAGAAACTGGTCTGGAAGCAACGCCAGAAGAGTTGAGCAAACGTTTGCAGATGCCCGAAGATAAGGTGCGTAAAGTATTAAAGATTGCTAAAGAGCCTATTTCATTGGAAACACCGATTGGTGATGAAGATGCTGATTCCAGTTTAGGCGATTTTATAGAAGATTCCATGACGATGTCGCCGGTGGACAATGCGACTAATGAAGGCTTGAGAGAAGCCGTTCAGGCTGTATTAAATGGCCTAACGCCGAGAGAAGCTAAAGTATTGCGTATGCGTTTTGGCATCGACATGAATACGGATCACACGCTAGAAGAAGTGGGTAAACAATTTGATGTCACCCGTGAACGTATTCGTCAGATTGAGGCCAAAGCCTTGCGTAAATTGCGTCATCCTATTCGTTCAGACAACCTGCGTAGTTTCTTAGAAGAAGAAGCCGTTTCCGAGTAATTGCCCGTCCTTAAATCCTCCTTTCTGTAGGCAGAAAGGAGGATTTTCTTTAAAGCCCCTGCGTTCTTGTGGCAATGGGTAGTAGTTGTTATACTATAGCCATAGCAATTTATCTTATCCAATTAATAACGACTATTTTATGATTTCATTACAGCAATTAAGTATGTCTTTTGGCGAAAAACTCTTGTTTTTTGAAGTCGATCTTTATTTGAGCGCTCAAAAACATTATGCCGTGGTCGGTGCCAATGGAACAGGTAAATCCACCCTCTTTAAACTGATGAATGG